>CAVKAU010000030.1:0-2383 GCA_963654035.1 bacterium
GGTTTTATTGCACATTTTTTTGGAATAGTTATGCAAAAAGAATTGTTTATTGCATAAAAAACCGTAAAATATATGCAATAAAGATATAAATTATGAAGAAATTCGATTATTCATTTCTGGAAAATGGCAAGATACCAGCCAATCTTGCAAATTTGTTAACAAGCATTTGCTTTATGAAAAGCGGAAACGATCTTAGAAAAGAATCATTCCCTAACGTTTTTACTGAGCTTGAAAAAGTTGCAATGGTTCAATCCGTTAAGGGTTCTAATGCGATAGAGGGCATCATTACAACTGATGAAAGGATTAGGGAAATCGTAAATAGGAATAGCGCTCCATTAAATCATGATGAAGAAGAAATCGCTGGTTATAGAGACGCGCTCAATTTGATACGCAATAATTACAAAGAAATTAGTTTTACCGAATCTACCATCTTATCCATTCATGAAATAATGCTTAGAAGCGTTAAACCTAATTTCGCCGGAAAATATAAAAAAGAGGATAACGTTATAATGGAAATAAGGCCGGATGGCACCAGAAATGTTAGATTTTCGCCAGTTCCCGCCTCAAAAACCAAGGAAGCGATGGAACAAATGATATTGGCTTATATGGACGCTAGAGAGAACGCCAATACCAACCAATTATTGCTAATTCCATGTGTTATATTGGATTTTTTATGCATTCACCCATTTGCTGATGGGAATGGAAGAATGTCAAGATTATTAACATTGCTACTTTTGTACAAATCAGGATTTGATGCTGGAAGGTACATCTCTTTTGAAGAGCAGATCAATAAAAATAAAAACTACTATTATGACGCTTTAAAAAAGTCATCATTAGATTGGCATGAAACCAAAAACGACTATTTTTATTTTGCGGAGAATTTCTTAATGACAGTGTTTACTTGTTATAAAGAATTAGATAGAAGATTTGCAACCATTAACGGAAAAAAAGTCAATAAAGCATCAAGAATAGAAGCGACGGTACTAAATAGTTTGCTCCCTATATCTAAAAAAGAGATAAGTGATATCTTACCAGACATATCGATTTCTACCATTGAAGCCGTTCTTTCAAAAATGCTTAAAGAAGCGAAAATACTAAAAATCGGTGAAAGAAAAAACAGTAAATACATTAAAAATAATTGGTGATTTAAAGAGAATTAGCATTGAGTAATTCAATGAAATGCCGCCTAAAAATATTGCAGTTTTTTATCTAAATCGCCACCATAGAAATATTTCTTAATTTTTCTATTGATATCGCTAATTGAATAGAATTAGTATTTATAACTAGGTGGAACTTTTGCACATTTATAATCATGACGAAATTTTTCAAAGAAAAATATGATGTGATCATCATTGGCTCAGCCTTAGCTGGCATGGCTTGCGCCTTAAGGTTAAAGAAACTTGGCGTTAAAGACATTTTGATTCTTGAGCAGCACAATCTTCCAGGAGGAGTTGCTACATCCTTTGTTCGCGATGGCGTTGAATATGAAGCATCTCTTCACGAAATGATGTCGATTGGCGAAGAAAGACAACTTAGCGCAGGATCCTTTTTCAAAGAATTCGGCATTGATATAGATTGGCTAAGAGTGCCTGAAGCATACCGTTACGTTGATCCGGAGACTGATGTAGTTATTCACGCTGGAACTAAGGGTGACTTTGAAGTTCCTGCGAAAGAAATAGCCGATGCGTGTAACGATAAAGACGGTTTGATATATAAAAATGTTCTTTCATTCTTAAAGACATGTTACAAGGTTCATGAGGCGTCGGAATACGTAAGTTTACATAAGTGCAGCAAACTAAAAATGATTTTTAAATTCCCTGATTTAGTTAAAACAGCTGGTTATTCAACTAAAGAGGTCATGGACGCTTTCCATCTTCCTTCTAAAGCACAAGATCTTCTTTCCGCATATTGGATATATGTCGGAAATAAAATAGATGACCTCCCTTTTAATGTTTTTGGCTATTTACTTGCTGATTATCTAGGATTTGGCTCATATATCCCAAAAGAAACTTCACATGAAATGTCTTTAAAGATGGCCGAGAAATGCGAAGAAGATGGAATCCATATCGAATTCTCCCAAAAGGTTGAGAAGATTCTTGTAAACAAAGGGAAAGCATATGCGATTAGAACCAAGAATGGCGAAGAAATAAAAGCCGATGCAATCGTTTGCGGAGCTTATCCAAATATTGCTTATTCAAAGATGATTGAGCCTCAAAGCGAAGTTCCTTTCCGCGCTAAGAAATATGTTAATTCTAGAGAAGCCTCGCTTACTTGCTTCTCCATCACTTTGTTATTAGATACGACACCAGGCAATCTTAATCTAAATTGCTATTCAACTTTTTACGCCCGTAACGGCTTAAAAGATTTCAATAAGGTTTGGGAC
>CAVKAU010000031.1:0-4670 GCA_963654035.1 bacterium
GATATGGGCGATGCTCTTGCTATAGCCTCAGGTAGACCCTTTGTTGGAATAAATCTTTATTTATCTGAATTTAGGGGCGAGCAATGTTATGCGATTGGTTCAAATGGGGCTTCGACATATGATAAGAATGGCACCACACTCGATATTCGTCCGTTAATGATTGAAGATTTATTTGAACTTCGCGATAAATATAAAGAGAAAATCGAAAATTATGGCGGAGAAATATACGCCTACGACATTAATGGCAACGTTCTTGCTTTCTTTGAATCTTCTTGGACCGAAGATGAGAAGAAATACAATCACATAAGCGTTTCTTTACTAGACGAAAAAACGATCAAAAACAATAAGCAGATTCTTAAGGTTATGATTGCCGCGCCAAGCGAAGTTCTAACAAAATTAGATATCGAAGATGAAGATAAAAAGAAATACAACATCATTCTTTCTGACCCTAAATATCTAGAATTTGTCAACAAAGGCGCCGATAAAAGCGAAGCTGTTGGATATCTAGCAAAACGTCTTAATATAAAGGATGAAGATATTTATACCTTTGGTGATCAAGAGAATGATGTTAGGATGATAAAAAAATACAATGGAATAGCGATGGGCAATGCCATAGAATTATGCAAGGCCAATGCCAAATTCATCACTAAAGATGTAAGGGAAGATGGCATTGTTTACGCATTCGAGGAATATATTAATAAAAGGAATTAGCGATATGTACGAGCATGAAATAAAAATGATGATAAAAGCCGCTAAAGAAGCGCAAAAATGGATTCTTGAAGTGTATCATACGGATTTTGAGGTCATCACGAAGGAAGATAATTCCCCAGTCACAAATGCCGATAAAGGCGCGGATAAAATGATTAGAGACGTTCTTGCTAAAGAATTTCCTGATTATGGATTTTTAACGGAAGAAAGCAAGGACACCAAAGAAAGACTAAGCAAAGAATTTATTTTTGTTATTGACCCCGTTGACGGAACCAAAGAATTTGTTTCAAGAAATGGCCAATTCACTACGAATATCGCTTTAGTTAGGAATCATGAAGTTGTCGCTGGTGTCATTAATATCCCTGTTCTTGATACCCTTTATTTTGCAACTAAAGGAGATGGAGCCTATAAAGTAACTCCCGACGGAAATAAAACTAGAATCCACGTTTCTAATAGAAAAGAGAATCTTCGTGCCTTGCGCTCGGTTTCTTTCTTTAACGAAAAAGAAAAAGCCATATATGATAAGCACAAAGAGCTATATTCATCGATAAACCCTTTAGGCGCCGCAATGAAATTTTGCCATATAGCTGATGGACAAGCCGATATCTCATATCGTTGCTCAAGCAATACAAAAGAGTGGGATGTTGCTGCGGGAGATATCATTTTGACCGAAGCTGGAGGAGTTATGCTTGTTCCTCCAAACATGGAAAAAATGAAATATAACCGTGAAGATGTTTATAATCGAGATGGTTATGTGACGGCAAACAAGAAGGAAAACATTCATTATTAAAAAAATAGCCATTCAGGCTATTTTTTTTCATCGGGAATGTTATGTTCTTTCCCTTTTCTATCTAGATAAGCGTTCATCACGTCTTCAGGAACGTTCATCGAGGCATCGCATCTAATAACGCCAGGAACCTCTTCCATTAGAATGATTTCAACCCCTTGTGAAATATCGGCATCGGCATATAAGCAGCCATTGCATGCGCCAACCATTCGCACATAAACGACTCCATCCTTAAAACCGATAAGTTCGATATCTCCGCCTTCTCTTTGCAAGAAGGGGCGAACCTTGTCTAAGACTTCTTCAATTTGTTTTTCAATCTCTTCGTCTGCCATAGCGTTTCTTATTTTAGTTTTAATATTTAAATATCGCAATAAATATGCGTATAATTATTCAAATGAATGAGATAATACCACTTTCTAAAAGAACAATTCTCGGTGCTGTTTTAACACTTGATAATGAAGGATACAAAGTTACTTCAAAAGGTCTTTGTTTAGTCTTAATCGGTGATAAAAGAGTGAAAGATTTAGCTGAGTCTAATGTTTTTGGATACCTTCCTTCCGTTACATCGAAGAAATTAAAAAGCAGGATTCGTTATTTGATTAATTTGGATTATCTAAAATTAGATTATGATTCTTCACTAGATGTTCATTTTCTTACACTTAGCGCAAAGTGCGATGATCTTGGCCTTAAGCCATTAAACAAGAAGAGTTTAAAGAAAGAAAAAGAAGAAGTTTATTATATCTACAAAGATGAATTTCTAGCCAAAAAGAAATAGATGGCGAATCTTCGTTTGAAGATAATAATCCCATGCCATCTATTCCCTCTCTAAATTTAGGGTGCAATTATAATAGAACGAACGATGACAAACTGTCAATAAAAAAATATTTTTCATAATTTTCAAAAAATTGTTGCTTTTATTTTTCAGAAGTGTAAAATCGTTATTCCTGACTTTTATGGGTCAGTATATAAAAATTCAGAAAAAGGAGGAAACCGTATGATCAAAAAGCAATTTAAGAACTTACAGACCGCTTATCAAGATAAGCAACGCGACGATAAACAATTATCCGTTTTAGCGTCCTGTCTGCTTGATGACTGCATTAATTCGATTGATTCAATCAACTTCTAATGCTCATCAAATTGCATGGCAAATATTCTTCTAAGAATTGCGCCATAAAATTAAAATAACGTAGTTCCAAATGTTACTAAGGAACTACGTTTTTTATTTCTCACCTAATTCTTTTAATTTAGCAATGATAAGCGGAAGAGCCTCTTCGGGGGTTGAGGCATTTTTTGTTGCTTCCTCGATTGGACAAAAGCCAGTTTTGAAGTGATTAATGATATTTTTAACTAAATTATCGTAGGTTACTGGAATCTCGTATTTATTTAAAACTTCTAGAGCCGATTCGGAGATTGTGCGGCAATAGATTTCTTTGATTTTCAATCCGACATAAAGCAATGCTGCCCCTCTTCCGATTACTTTATCAGCCGCAGAATAAGATGAAAGATCCTTCCCATAACGATTAAGCAATGGATGAACGCCTCTTGCCACATCAGTTTGTATGTCGTTATCAGAAACCAAAACTAAGGTGAATCCCCCTTCATCTAATAATTGCTTTGCTTTTTCTAAATTAGTCATAGATTTCACCATATTTCTTTGTTAAATAATCGATAAACGGTTTGCTAGTAAGCTCCTTGCCTGTGACCTTTTTAATCCAATCATTTGGCTCCATCCAGTCATAGCAGTAGTCGTTATTGGCTAAATAGGAAAGGATTTCATCCATCTTGTTTTCGGAAATCAACTTTCTGACGTTAATGTCTTTTTCCATTTTCTCAAAGATCATCGCACCATATAAGTTGCCTAATAAATATGATGGGAAATAACCGATTTCATTGTCAGACCAATGAATGTCTTGCATGCAACCTTCGGAGTCGTTTGGCACATCGACATTGAGATATTCTTTATATTTATTATTCCAAATCTCTGGAACGTCTTCGCATTCAATTACGCCATTAATTAAATCGCGTTCGATTTCATAACGGATGATAATGTGAAGCGAATACGTTAATTCATCGGAATCACAGCGATTAGGAATTGCTTCAACGCGGTTAACGAGATGATAGAAGTCTTTCAATGGCATGTCTTTAAATTCTGGATTGAGATTTTTTGCACATAAATCTTTAAATGTTGGCATAAATTCATAGGATCTTGCGATGATGTTTTCATATAGTCTCGAATGCGTTTCGCAAATTGCTGCCGTTCCAACTCCCTCAAGGTAGTTATCATACATTTCCTGTGGTTTATTTTGAAATTCTAAGGCATGACCTGCTTCATGAATTTCTGAATAAGCGGCAGCACGCCAATCTTCGAGCTTGTATTCCGTTGTAATCCTTGTGTCAAATTGCGATATATCAATCGTGAATGGATGCATAGATTCCCTGAGGCACCCTTGCTCGAAATTGTATTTTTCCCATTTCAAAAGATCTTCGGCTAAGTGACGTTGAAGATCAATTGAGTAAGGTTTTAGTGGTGGTATTTGGATTTTTGATTGCTTTTCCAAGACTTTTGGCAAGAGATTTTTGATGCATTCTTTGATTGGCTCAAAGATAATGTCAAGTTGTTTGCTTCTTTCGCCTGGCTCATAGGCATCAAGGGCTGCGTCATATGGAGAATCCATATCAGGAGTCATCATCAATTTATCGATTTTACGGGCGTTTTCGATGCATTCTTTCCAATATGGGAGCCATTTTGCATATTCATTAGTTGGCTTATATTTTCTCCACATTTCATTGGATTTATAAAAAGATTTTTTGCAAGCGACATATTCTTCTATTGGCATCTTTTTTAAGAGTTCTACGTCATAGGAAAGAGATTTGACGATTCTTTCTTCTTCCTTAGATAGACCCTCTTTATTCAAAAGAGCTTCTAGTTTTTCAATGAAATCTTTGCTAGAAAAAATCTTTGCGATGTTTTCGTCTAATTCGGATGTAAGTTCAGATTCTAGTTCGATTGATTTGCTTGGACAGGCGGTCGCTAAATCAAAACCGATTATCGCCCCTAAAAATCTGTCGTGCCTAATTTTCTTTAGATATGGTTCAAGTTCCTTAAATTCTTTTGAGTGCTCGTTCATAATATAAAAATCCTCTTTATTTGTGCTAACAACAAAGAGGATTATAG
>CAVKAU010000032.1:0-3341 GCA_963654035.1 bacterium
GTATTAGGAAGCCAAATTGCTTTTCAAGCCGCTTATTGCGGATTTGATGTGACAATATGGCTTAGAAGTGAAGGTAGTATTGGAAGGTGCCAGCCAAAGCTGGATCATCTTAAGGAAACCTATATTTCCACGATAGAAAAGATGAATACTCCTGAAGGAAAATCGGATAATGTTTTTGCTTTAGGGATTGCCGATAAAGAAACATTTAATTACAAGGAGTGCTTAGAGAAAACCGAAAAAGCATATTCTTCAATTAAATTGGAACTTGATATGAAAAAAGCCGTGGAAGACGCGGATTTAGTCATTGAGTCAATGTCTGAAAATGCAGCTGATAAGATTGAATTCTATAAGACTTTAGCTCCTTTGCTTCCTAAGAAGACAGTCTTAGTAACTAATTCAAGCACTCTCTTGCCAAGTCAATTCGCCAAATATACCGGCCGTCCAGAAAAATATCTTTCATTGCATTTTGCCAATTCCATTTGGAAAAACAACACGGCTGAAATCATGGCTCAAGGGCAAACAGATGCCAAATATTTTGAAGAAATCATTCAATTTGCCAATGACATTAGAATGATTGCATTGCCGGTTCGTAAAGAAAAGAACGGCTATTTGCTAAATTCCATGCTCGTTCCTTTCTTACTTTCAGGCTTGGATTTATATGCCTCAGGAGTATCTGACCCTAAGAGCATTGATTTAGCCTGGACTAAAGGCACTGGTGCGCCAAAAGGCCCATTCCAAATATTTGATACGGTAGGATTAAAAACTGCTTATAACATTGTCATGCAATACCAAAAAGTCCCAGGATTGCTCTCACCATTGCTTAAAAAGATGATGATGCCATATAACTTCAAAGCAATGGCTAAGATCTTAAAAGAATATATCGATGCCGGGAAACTTGGAATGTCTTCAGGCGAAGGATTCTATAAATATAAATAAGGTTCAAAACAAAAGGGTTTTACATGCTATTTTTGGATATTTGCATCCTAATAGCATGTTTTTATTTATCTAAACCATCAAACTTGTTTGTATTGATTGGACAAACAAGTTGCGTGACTTTATATTTTTTTATAGCCAGGAGGAGATGCCAATGAAGATAAATTGCGATTATAGCGTAAAGGAAGACTTGGAATTCTTAATGGACTCGCAAGGAATTAACGTTTTAGAACTTTCTGAAATGACTAAGATTTCAAGGACTGCCTTAAATGATGTGCTGAATAATAAGATTCCTAGTAACCAAACGTGCGAGAAACTTTATTCTTATATTTATAATAGCGGTTATAGAATCAACAAAATAAAAGAAGAATTATGCAAAGAAAAATATCAAAACATTCTTTTCCATGGCTCAAAATATGGGTTGAAAGAAATTTACTTTAACGGCTCTAGAAGCGATTGCGATTTCGGAAATGGCTTTTATCTTGGTGAAACGTATCGTCAAGCTTTGTCTTTTGTTTGCGAAAAAGAAGGGGCTAGCGTTTATGTTTTTAAATGCGATTTTGATAATTTGAAAATAAAACGTTTTTCCTGCGATTTGGAATGGATGCTCGTTATTTCTTATTATCGCGGACTCATCAACGATTTTAAAAATAATGAAATTGTTTCGAAGACAGTTTCAGAAAGCGAGAATTGTGACATAATAATAGCACCTATTGCCGATAATAGAATGTTTTATATAATGTCTCAATTTGCTAGCGGCGAAATTAATGCTGATGTCGCATTACATTCTTTGGCTGCTTCCTTTTTGGGACTTCAATACATCTTTAAGAGTGAAAAAGCCATAAGAAAGTTATCTGTCATTGATAAGTATTATTTATCCTTGCCAGAAAAAGAGAATTCTCATGACGCTTTAATTGAAAGGTCTTTAGAAATCGATACCAAACTAAAATTGGCAAAAAGAGAATTCAAGAAGGGATTGTTCATAGAGGAGATATTGAAATGATTGAATTTGATCAAAATGGTTTTTTGCTCGCTGAGTATCAGGCAAAAATATTCGAGAAGTCCTTTGATTTAGAGTGCTCAAGCCCAATCTTTTTAAGAAGATTCATGCATTCTAAATTAGCCGCTAAGATGGATGAGGAAAATTCCGCTTTATTTTCTCTAGATCCAATTGAAGGAATCAAATTAATAAACGAAGAATATGGAGAGACAAAATATGGCGAAAGCAAAATTTCTAAAGATGCATTGTTTTGGATGGGGTATATTTATCGCTATATTTCTTACACAAGAGATGAAAGCACTCTTTTCGTTATGAATACATTTGATTACAAATTGATGAATGATGTTTATTTTTCTTTCCACACTCAAAGCCCTGAATGGATAATTAGAAGCTTATTAGAAATCAAAAAACTTGACGCAGATTATCTTGACAAAAACGAACGTCTCAAAAAAATAATGCGAGAACATTACATTGAATATACCAATGAGCAAATTCAAAATAGCGGTAACTAATGAGCTCTTGCTAATGAAAAAGAAATTCTAACGTTTATAATACCTAGGCTATGGATAAGACGACGGAAAGATTAGATAAGGGAAAATTATTACCATTATTGGTTACCTTAATTGTTCCAGCCGTAATATCTCAATTGATTACGTTTTTATATAATATCGTCGATAGGATGTATGTTTCTCATATCGAAGATGGAATGAATGCCTTAGCCGCTTTAGGAATCGTTTTGCCTATTACGCTCATAATTCAGGCATTTGGCAATCTGATTGGCTTAGGCGGTTCACCGAGGGCAACGATGAAAATAGGTCAAAATGATATAAAGGAAGCAAATAATATTTTCAACGTTTCTTTTATTCTCCTTTTAATAATCGGAATCGCTATTTCGCTAGTTACATTTTTCTTTTCTAAGGAAATTGTTATCTTGTTTGGCTGTCCGTCATCAGCTGTCTCTTTTGCTACCGAATATCTTCAAATATATGCCTTAGGATCAGTATTTGTTTTACTTTCGCAAGGGCTAAATCCATTGATTACTGCTTTAGGACATTCTTTTGTCGCGATGATTTCAATTCTTATTGGGGCAGTGATAAATATAGGATTAGATCCTTTATTCATATTCGCACTAAATATGGGCGTTAAAGGCGCGGCTTTAGCGACAATCATTTCTCAGGCCGTTTCCTTTATTTGGATTATCTTATTTTTCTTTTCAAAGAAGAGCATTTTTCATTTCAAATTAAAGGGATTGGATTTTTCATTCAAAAGATGTTTCTCGATTATTTCTTTAGGTTTTTCGCCATTTATTATGACCTTGACTGAATGTGCAATCCAAATCGTTTTTAATGTCAACCTTAATTCGGCGACTGGCGGAAATAAGGATTATACTGCCGCCTTAACGATTATG
>CAVKAU010000033.1:0-5392 GCA_963654035.1 bacterium
ATCTGGGACTGGATCGATCAAGGATTATATGTTGATGGCAAATTAGTCTATGGCGGAGATATGAATGATGTGCCGAATGACTTGAACTTCAATTGCAACGGAATTATCTATTCAGAAAGAAAAGATGGGATGCGTCTATCAAAATTACGTACCGTTAACTATATGTATTCTCCTTTGCAAATCATCTTTGATAATGGTGCAGCCATTTTCTCTTTAGGCCCATTCTACTCTTATAAGGACTTCACTTTATATCTTGAAGACTATACAAACGGCGTTCTTGTAAACAAAGAGAAACTTTCCTGGAAAGGCGAAGAAAAATTGTCTCTTCCAAATAAAGAGTTTGATGAGGAACATCTAAGAAAAATTAGAGTCGTTAATAAATCTAACAAATCTGTAGTGTTATTTGATGAACCAAAGCTTTTCAATTACCAAGCAAAAGCCGTTGAATCGCCAATGCAATATATCGATTCACATAGATATGTAGGAATGAGAGATAATGAAGTCGCATTTATCTTTTCTAAATCTGGATTAAGCACAGGATTAGTCGGAATAGAATTAAATAGAAAAGAGATTTTAGCTTCTCAGGCTAGATTAACATTCTATCGTCCAATATCTGATAATGATCGCGGAAATCTATTCGCGATGAAATCTTCGATATATTTAGGCATTTCTAGATGGAATGCGCCAATAGATGTAAAATCTGATCCAAATGGAATAACATTTACCTATCTTGTTGGAGGGATTGGTGCAAAAGCAACAGTTACTTATCTCTTCAATCAAGGAAGATATATCGATATTGAACTTCATTATTATGGCGTCTCTGGAATGCCTTCTTTACCGTGTTTCGGAATTGATTTGCCATTAAAGAAAAATATCGAAAATTTCAAATTCTATGGCATGGGTCCACTCGATTCATATTCTGATCGTCTCAAAGGAGAGAATATTGCTGAATATAAGTCGAACGTAAATGAAGAATTGTTGCCTTATTCAATACCTCAAGAATGCGGAAACCACGAAGAAACAAGGTATGTTGAGCTTCCTTTGGAAGATGGGCATTCCTTGGTTATTGAAGCGCTTGATAAGCCTTTCTCTTTCAAATATCTCCCAAACGATGAATTTGAGATCGACAATGCAAATCACATCGATGAATTGCCTAACTCAAGAAAGAATCATTTAACGATTTATGCTGCTATGCGTGGTATCGGAGGAGACGATTCCTGGGGAGCAAACGTTCATTCGCAATATGAGCTAAGCGGAGAAAAAGAATATTCGCTTAGATTCAGATTAGGAATCAAAGATAAACAGCATTAAATTTTAGTCTTCTTCATAAATTAAGCCCCTTTATAATGTAGTATAATCAAACAACAAGAGATGCATTAGTTAATTTTTGCCTATTTGACGCTAATGAAAGACATATAAACGGCAGTAATAGAATATCAATCATAAATCTACAGCTAAGATCAAATGACATTGGTCTTATGAGTTTATGTTAGACCGTTATAACTTATTACTTAAATGCGTTTTTCGTAATTAAAAACCCTTATCAATGATAAGGGCAAGTAGTTATTTTTATTCGCTACGTAAGGCGACAACAGGATCTTGTCTTGCCGCCGCTTTAGCAGGAATGATACCAGCAATCATCGTCAAGGCTATGCTTACCGCTAAGATGATCAAAGCTGAATACCAATTAAGATTTGCAATCATTCCAAGATTGAATGCTACGCCTAGCGTTAAGTTAAGAATTACTTCGATCAAATAAGTAACCGCCAAGCCAAATATGCCTGATGCTGCGCCGATAATTAAAGTTTCAGCGTTAAATAGGTGTGAAACGTCTTTCTTTCGTCCACCAAGCGAACGTATAACGCCAATCTCTTTGACGCGTTCCATAACTGATACATAGGTGATAATGCCAATCATAACAGTAGAAACAACAAGGGATAAAGACATAAAGCAAACTAAGGCAATGGTAACAATATTAATAACACCGTTGATGATGGTAATAATAACGGCCATATTGTCGGTATACTTGATTTGTTCTCTATCTGCTTTAGCAAGTGCCTTTCCATTAGATAAAGTAATGTTATTGTCTGATTGCCATTGATCTAGGTAATCCGTGACAAGGTTCTTATCTTTAAAGGAATGCGGATAGATTTTAATTGTGCCCGGAATATCATTTCCACCTAAATCACGAGTAGAAACCGTTGCTGTTTTATTAAGGCTTGCCGAAGAGCTAGAAGAAGATCCGCTAATCATATTAAAGATGCCGGCTAAGGAGTTTGAGGAACCAATTAAAGCCGCTCCTTTATATGTTTCGTAATCGCTTGATCCTATTCCATTTGGAAAATTAACGTCATACGTAAAGCCGATGCCAGAGATGAAATTGTGATTGGAGTAATTTATGACTGCGGAAGTGAATCCGGAAGAGTCTTTATTTGCTTCAGTATAAGATTTAACGAATTTAGTTACTGATGAATTCATATTATCGGTAAGATATTTTTGAACAAACGCTTCCGTGTAATATAATCCAGAACTCATACAGCCATAAGAAATATCTTCTTTTGGAGCGAGAATGCCAACTATTTTCATCTTGGTTCCACCAGTGAGATCGCCTTTATCGCAGAAAGCGTAATCATAGGCCTGCATCGTGAGTGGGTTAGTGGTGTTTGTTGGATCATACGTTTCGTCGTACTCATATATCGAATCGTTTGGATAATAATAATATTCTTTGTTTAATAAATCGTTAACCGTGAATGATTGCTGCTTTTCCCATAAATCCATATCCATCTTGTCTTTTTGATCAGAATAGTAATAGATGGCATTAGCAAATTCATCTTGTCCATAATAGCCAAGTAAGGTAAGAACGAATTCAGTCATGGCATTCTTATGATTAAGAACTAGGATCATTTCATCTTCGTTAGTCGCGTATTTGCCGGCGACAACATCGTATTGGCTAAGAACGTAATCTTCATTAGGCAAAGCCTGATTAACAGCGTCCGTATATTCATCAACCATTGAAGCGAAGGCCTTGAATTCCTTATCGTTGATATTTTCAAGAATGGTTGAGCAAATGCCAGTTATAGCTGTGATGGAATAGCGATTTGTTTTTAATTCATCATCAGTGTATCCATCAAGATGAATATCCGAATGAGTATATAAGTTGTTTTTGATGTTTATTCCGTAATCAAGGCCAAGAGCAGAATAATATTTAGTTGGCATATCCTTGATGAATTGAACGTAGTCTTCTGTAATTGTGTTCTTTGATGATGCGGCGTTCATAGAAGATGAACTGTTAATCAATGTTTGAGTAACGAATTGAACATCAATCTTTCCGTCTTTCCAAGAATGAACGACAGCATCAGCTTGTTGCCCGGTTGTGGTCGAGGAAAGCAAGGAAGTTAAATCCCAGGAAGATTCTGCAACTGTTACCGGATACTCTGATAACATATCGTCTTGCATATCATTGATATAGCCCGTGACTCCTTGTGAGACGGCTAAAACAGCTGAAACTCCGACGATGCCAATTGATGAGGCAATCGCAATTAAAGCAGTTCTTTTTGATTTAGAAAGAAGATTTTTAGCTGAAAGCTTAAAAGCGGTCCACCAAGACATCTTTGCCTTCTCTTTTTCTTCGTTAATTGATGCACGCACCCCTTCTTTTTCTTCTTCTTCAAAAGAATAAGGATTGGTATCGCCAACAACTTCTCCATCTAAAAGATTGATGATTCTTGTTGAATATTTTTCTGCTAACTCAGGATTGTGGGTTACCATAATGACGAGTTTCTCATTAGATATTTCTTTGATAAGATCCATGATTTGAACGGATGTTACCGAATCAAGGGCGCCAGTTGGCTCATCGGCAAGCAAAATATCAGGCTTGTTGACTAAGGCTCGAGCAATAGCAACTCTTTGGCATTGTCCGCCAGATAATTCGCCAGGTTTTTTGGTATACATCCCTTTTAAGCCAACGCGATCCAATGCTTCTTTAGCAAGTCTTACTCTTTCCTCTTTATTAACGCCGCCGATTGTTAAAGCTAATTCAACATTCTCTAATATATTTTCGTGAGGAATTAAATTATAAGATTGGAAAACAAAGCCAATCTTATGGTTACGGTATACATCCCAATCATGGTCATTGAATTCTTTTGTCGATTTACCATCAATTATCAAATCGCCATTTGTATAATGGTCTAAACCGCCAATGATGTTAAGCGTTGTTGTTTTGCCGCATCCAGACGGGCCTAATATCGAAACAAATTCGTTTCTTCGGAAAGAAAGAGTTATCCCCTTTAAGGCCTTAACTTCCATATCTTTGGTCTTATATATTTTTGTGATTTTGTCTAATCTTAGCATGTCTTCTCCCTCCCTAAAAAACTAACATGCAAAATATATAATTTATTTCAGATAAATTAAACAAAAATTATAAAGAATTTGCTCTATCAAATTATTTAAAGTTGTAGAATATGAATCTATGAGCGACTACACAAAAACATTTAAGATTATTCCCGAACAAGTTTCTCCGTTTAAGGAATTAAGACCATCATCTATTTTGCGTGTTTTGCAAGAGATGGCAATTGAACAAACCGAATCATTTGGTTACCCCAAAGAAGTAACTGATGAAAAGGGCGTTATATGGGTTGTTGCCAAACAACACGTTGAAATAAAAAGAATGCCAACGTATGGCGAAATAATAACTGTTTCAACCTATACCAATAAAACAATGCATGTTCTCTTTCCAAGAACATACGAGTTTAGAGATGAAAAGGGGGAATTAGTAATTGTTGCGACTTCAATTTGGTCGTTGATCGATCTTAATAAACGCAAGATGGCAAATCCAACTGATTATGGAATTGAAATTCCCGACTTATCAAACGGAAGAAAATTCAACATGCCTTTTTCCTCTGCAATACCTTTTGATTTAGAAAACGAGCAAGAAATGAAAGCAGAATATTCCTTCTGCGATTTTAACGGTCATATCAACAATACTTCATATTTAGATATAGCTGAAAACCTTATGCCTATTGAGTTCCTTAAAAATAATCATCTCAAAGAATTTGAAATCAAATATATGCATGAAGTTCCGCTTGGTTCTTCTTTACCGGTTAAATTTGGTGTTAGAGATAATACATATTATTTTGTTAACGAAGCATTTCAACTCCAGATGAAATATTGAAAAATCATCGCTAAAACCCGCCTAAAATAAAAAATGCAGAATCGTTTTGATCCTGCATTTATTTTTTGTTTCTTCCTTAATTATTTGATAAGGGAATTTTTGCACTTGCCAGTTGTGCGATACTCTTCCATGTTTTGAAGAGTGATTTCAATCATATCGATTAAGGCGTGTTCGGTGGCAGAGCCAATATGTGGAGTGATAAGAACTCTTGGATAGAGATCA
>CAVKAU010000034.1:0-2774 GCA_963654035.1 bacterium
CGGTAAAACCAAGTTTAGCTTTGATTGCGTGGGAGTTACTGGCAGTTACAAGAATGTGCGTATTGGTAACGGAAATTCCCTTTGCATCTTGAATTGCAACTCCTGAATCAATTTCATCGGTTGCTAAGCCATTACCTGCGACATAAAGATAACCTTCTCCTTCAATTGCTAAAGGAACTTTTTTAACGAGAATTGCTGCTTCGAGGGTATTTGCTTCAGAATCAGCAAAATAGTTTTTTGTTTTCGCAGCTACATGCATTGTAACACTGGACGCTTTTTGAATCTCTAACGGAGAATCCGTCAAAGAAGTTAAGTTTACTCCATTGAGAATTAGTTTAATTTCATCGGAGGTTTTGATGACGATTCTGGCGTTAGAGTTACTGCCAGAAAGAATATACGTACCGCCTGTTTTGATTGTTTTCGCTTCACCGTCTTCTAGTGTGGATACGTCAATTTCTTCACCTTCAGAAAATGTTTCTTCCGTTTGCGAAGAATAATCGTCTTCAATATTCGGATATGACTCTTCCTCGAAAGAAAATTGATTGTTTGTATAATTTCCATCTATTGAGGTTGTTTGTCCACTTGTTGAGCTTGACGTTTGATCTGATGAGACGACATTATTGGAATTAGAGGAATTTTCCTCCGTGCTTGCACATGACGCTAAGAATGCAAGACTTAAAACTGTTAAGGATAAGATGTTTTTCTTCATATAGATTTCCTCCTATACGGCTATATGTTAAAAAGCAAACCTTAATGGAGCCTTAACGAGATTTAAAATTTGAAGGTTTCTGGAATTTGAAATTATTCTTGGCGAAAATGCATAAAAAAATCACGTTTTCGCCAAGAATGTTTCAATTTTTAGATGCTCTATTTTAAAATTTATTAGATTTTATCGATGCTTTTACTGTTTTAGATTCATCAGACGTTTTTTAACGTGACAATGAAATTTACTTCCTTATCGCTTTTTGAAGATCTTGCTTCAATTTCCCCTTGATGTTCATTGACAATCGCTTTAGCGATCGATAATCCTATTCCATAACCGCCTTCTTTGCGATTTCTTGATTCATTAAAGGTATAGAATCTTTCAAAACAATGCGACAACTTTTCTTTGTTAAGTGAAGAAACACTATTAGAGAAGACAATTGTTATCTTCTTTTTTTCGCTTTTCAAAGAAACGTTAATATAGCCATTTTCATTAACATATTTACAAGCGTTATCTAGCAATATTCCAAATAATTTTAAGAGAAGCTCCTCGTTCCCCTTATAAATGAGAGTTTGAGGTATATCACAATTTAAAGAAACGTTTTTCCTCATCGCTAAAGAGAGATAACTTTCGCTTGCTTCCGATAGGTCTTGAGCGATGTCGAAATCTTCCATTTTCGATGATCCGCCTAATTCCTCTATCTTATTTAATGAAACCATTTCATTGATTAAACCTTTCATTCTGTTAGACTGCTCAATGCTCGAATTGATCCATTGATTTTCTGGGTAATAGGTAGAAAGAACATCTAAATTTGCCATTACTATCGCTAAAGGAGTTTTTAATTCGTGGGAGGCATTAGTTAAAAATTTCCTTTCAGACTCATAAAGCTTTTCATATGGTTTAACGATAGGACGTGAAAAAAGAAAACTGGATACGGAAATAATTGCGAAAGCCGCAAAGGAAACGCTGCTTGAAACAATTAATGTATTCTCGTAGCTTTCAAACTCGCTTCGGGCATCGATAAATACGGCCTTAGCGTCTTTTCTAAGATAGTAAAGATAACCAATCGACCCTTTTTCGTCATTAGACGTGAAAACCTTATTTGCCAATGATTCAAATTCATCATTTGTGTATGGGAAAGCCATTGTGTTGGAGAATGTATATGTTCCATTATCGTTTTCAACAATGAAATAATGAGGAGTTATTTCCTTTTTGTCTTCTTGATGTCCGCCTTCTTTTTGATCGTTTTTGTTTTCAAGTTTAAAAACGCTTTCGCATTTATCTGTTAAGCGATTGGTTGTTGTTATGTAATTAGTTAGATTTAGTATAAAAACGATTATAAATAGCGAAGCAAAGGTTACTCCACTAACAAGAAGGAAGAATTTCTTTCGGATTTTCTTAAACATCTTTTTTCTCCATCTTGTAACCTATTCCTCTAACTGAGGTAATTCTAACCTTTGATCCAATCGTCTCAAATTTTCTTCTAATGTTTGAAAGATAAACCCAAACGGAGGAAACATCCGCATAAGAGTCTAGTGACCACGCTTCAGAGAGAATTTCTTCAGCGTTATAACGCTTATCTGGCTTACGGAAAAATAGCTCCAAAATCTGAAATTCCTTGCTAGAAAGCCCTTCTTTTTTATTTTTGCATGCTATTGTATACGCTGTTGTATCTAAAATAAGATCTTCGTATTTTAATTCGGAATTTGTGATTTGATCTTTCCTTCTTAGAATCGCTTTAATGCGCGCTAAAAGTTCTTTAGCGGAGAATGGCTTAGGAAGGTAATCATCCCCGCCTAACTCAAACCCTTTTAATCTATCATCAATATCTCCTTTAGCCGAAAGGAAGATGACTGGGGTCTTGTTTCCATTTTCTCTAATTTTTTTAAGGAAAGAATATCCATCAAGTTTTGGCATCATGACATCAAGCAAGATGCAGTCGAAAACGTTGTTAGACACATAGGCAAGTGCTTCTTCTCCATCAAAGGCCGCTTCAACAGTATAGCAATTACTTTCAAGAATTTCCTTCAAAGCTTTAACAAAATCTCTCTCATCATCCACTAATAATAGG
>CAVKAU010000035.1:0-5274 GCA_963654035.1 bacterium
TTGCAAGTATCTAGTACCGAAAAGTTAAAATTGCAGTAAAAATTTTTCCCCGAATAAAAATTGCATCCATAATCAAAAAAAGCCGGACCAGTAACATAAATTCCTTCGCTAGCGTTAGGCAAAAGTTTTTTTACTATCTCGTTTCTTTC
The DNA here is from genome assembly GCA_963654035.1 of bacterium. Classification (GTDB taxonomy): domain Bacteria; phylum Bacillota_I; class Bacilli_A; order RFN20; family CAG-826; genus UBA4951. Next base: position 150 of record CAVKAU010000035.1, read on the forward strand.
TTCGATTTGACTTTCATCTAAAGCGTTTAAACGAGCGCAAAGGGCGTGTGCCATTTGCCTTTTTTTCAACAATTCGGGATCATTGCAATCATATATCATCCCGTTAAGCATTTTCTCTTCTTCAGTCATATAAGCCTCTTTCTTGTTCGAATTAACTATATTTCTAATTCTAAACTATTTTTCTTTGTCTTTCTCAGTTTTCTTTAAAAAGAAATATTTTCTATTTACAATATTAATAATTATTTGGAGGAAACTATGAAATATACGTGTCATCATAACGATAAATGGATTTATGCGAATATGGATTTAGCCGAAGAAATATTAGAAGAGAATAGCAAGGTCTTAATTGTTATCGCGGGCGCTTCTTCTTCAGGAAAAAGTTTCCTCTCTTCCTCTTTGACGCAAGCCTTCAAAAAGAACGGCAAACGTTGCCTTACTTTTTCTCTAGACCAATATAACTACGGACTTTCCGGCATCATTCCAAATAAAGTAAATCTTAATTATTTCAATTCATCAATCTCCAATATCGAAGAAATATCGAAAATAATAAAAGAAATCATTATCAATATACCATTCGAGAAGAAATATGATGATGCCTCACTCGCTAAAACAAGGGAGGCGTTGGTCGATCTTTTAGGAAAGGATGACCTTGAAAAATTTCTTAACGGCTTATCTGAAGAGTGGAAAAAACTTAACTTTGATGAGCCAACCGTCTATAACCTCAAAGAGGCTGCACAAGATATCGAAAAATTATTCAAAAATCAAAAAATCGACGCTAAAAACTATTCGAAATTCTATTCCGAGAGATTGCCAAGTGAAAAAACTTTCGATGGAAATGATTACGACGTTGTTATAGTCGAAGGAATTTACGCATTAAACAAAGAGTTCGTCGATAGGGTGAAATTTTTAAATCCAATTACGAACTTCATTGAAGGCAACCCTAAAACATTATTTCTCCGCAGAATCATTCGTGATAAGAAAAATACTTCCGCTAGCACTCCATTCACAATCAGCCTTTATTTTAAATACATCATCGATTCATACAACAAAACAATTCTTCCTAACAAAGAATATGCTGATATCGTTCTTGAAAACGATTTCTCTTTCTCGGAACTAAGAACTGGCGATCTATATACCACAAGAGATACTTTTCCTATTGAAAATGAAAAGGCAATTGATTTCTTAAAAAAGAATTCCGTCATTGAAGATGTCTCATATCAAAAAGACTTCTATTTTAGTGTCCATGGAGAAAAGCAAGAAAATCAAAATCTTTTGCGTTTCCGCGAACGTTCCTTTGATGGTGGAAAAACATATGTTCCAGGTTCTTTAGTGCATAAAGGCGCACCAAAATTCCGTATGGATTCGAAAATAATAAGACCAATAAATGTCTTGTTAAACGAGGAAGAAATCAGTAAGGTGTGGTCCGATAACGATGAAGCTTTGTTTGCCTTCTTGAATAACGGCTTTCTTCTTGCTAACGCTGAAGAGAAAATAAAAACAAAAATCACCTACAAAAATCAGTCCTTCTCCATCTATGAAGTCAGAGGCAAGCAAGCTTATATAGAAATAGGTCAGCAAGCAAATCTCAATGTAATTGAAGAAGTAAAAAATCTCGTAAAATAAAACAAATTTCTTGTGTTTTTGACACAGGAAAAACACATATTCAAAAAAAGTTGCTTTTGGCAATTGACTTTTTCAAAATTAAGTCTATATTAGTTCGCGTACGAACCATTTTGGAGGGATAATTATGTTCAAATTGCTAAAAAAATTCCGTCCGCTTGATTGGGTATTCGTTCTCTTAATTGTGGGCCTCACCTTTCTTCAGGTTTGGTGTACAATGAAGATAACGGATTATATTGCGGAGTTATTAAGGAAAATCAATTACATCGCCAACACTGATACTAATTCAATCTTAATTAGTGCGTGTTATTTGTTGCTTTTCGTTGTTTCTTATACGCTTACTGCGATGATTATCTCAATTATCGCTTCAGCTATAACAGCTCATTTTGCTACAACAGTAAGATCGGAAATAAACGCAAAAGTTTCTTCTTTTTCTCTTGCTGAAATCAATAAATTTTCCACCGCTTCATTGATCACAAGAGCCACTAATGATATTGAACAGGTTCAAATGTGCATTCTATTAATGCTTAGAATGGTTTTCGCCGCTCCAATAACGGCCGTTTGGGCAATATTAAAAATCCAAGCCACTTCTACTGAATTAACTATCACAACGGGCATTGCAATCTTTGTTCTTGTCGCCATCTTAGCTGTTGCAATGGTTCTGGTTCTTCCTAAATTCAAAATCTCTCAACGCTATATTGATAGATTAAATGGCGTTACAAGAGAACATATTACAGGTATCAGAGTTGTTCATGCTTACAATGCTGAACAATATCAAGAAAATAAATTTAACAAGGCAAATGATGATCTCACTAAATTAAACCTCTTCACATCAAGAGCCATGGGCATCCTTTCACCAGTAATGACAATCGTAATGGATGGAGCTACCATAGCAATTCTTGGCGTTGGTGCCATCGTAATCAATAACGGTAAAGCTGATTATGCAACAATTTCCGCCTTCTCGACATTAGCGACTCAAATCATTATGTCTTTCATGATGTTATTGATGATGTTCGTGATGTGGCCAAGAGCTTCAGTTTCTGCTAACCGTATTAATGAAATCCTTTCGACAAAAGAATCAATAAAAGACCCAGAAAACGAAAAAGAGTTGACTTCTACAGGGGAAATTGAATTTAAAGACGTCAGTTTTACATATCCAGATGGTGAGACACCTATTATTTCAAATGTCTCCTTTAAAGCAAAAGCTGGGGAAACGGTAGCAATAATTGGTGCGACAGGGTGTGGCAAATCCACTTTGGTTAATCTCATTTCCCGTTTATATGACGTAAGCGAAGGCGAAATCATTATAGATGGAGTTAACGTTAAAGATATTAAGCAAAAAACTTTGCGTTCAAAAATCGGTTTTATACCGCAAAAGGGCCTTCTTTTTTCTGGGACGGTTGCTTCTAATATCGCCTTTGGAAATTCATCGTTAAGCGAAGATGAAATGAAACGCGTCGCCAAAATTGCTTGCGCTGATTCTTTTATCGAAGAGATGGGAGATAAATATAACTCCTCCATCGCTCAAGGGGGAACCAACGTTTCAGGCGGGCAAAAACAACGCCTTTGCATTGCAAGAGCCTTAGCCATCAATCCTGAAATAGCCGTTTTCGACGATTCTTTCTCAGCCCTTGATTTCAAGACGGATTTAAAAGTTCGTGAAAACATCAAAAAAGAATTGCCAAATATGACAAAAGTCATCGTTGCTCAAAGAATCGGTACCATTATGGATGCGGATCAAATCCTTGTCCTTGAAAATGGCAAGGTTGTAGGTCAAGGAAAGCACAAAGACTTGCTTAAGAATTGTCAAACATATAAAGATATTGCTTTATCGCAACTTTCAAAGGAGGAATTAGGTTTATGAGTCCACGTCCAGGAATGGGTCCTCGTGATACGCTAAAAATTTCATCGAAAGATGGCACGAAGACCTTATCAAAATTAATGCAATCGACAAAGAAATATTGGATAGCATTCATTTTTGCTTCAATTTTTATCCTTGTTAACGTTATCATCGCCGTAATCGCTCCAAATTATGTTGATTCTTTAACATACGAAATATCGAGAAACGCAATCACTGCTTCAATAGATTTAGATGTTGTATTCAACTACGTAATTCTATTGGCAATTATGTATGTTTCCTCAGCAATTTGTTCTTATGTTTCTTCTTTTATCATCGCCACCGTTACGCAAAAATACGCAAATTCACTTAGAAGAAGCATCGTTTCTAAAATAAACGTTCTTCCTCTTGCTTATTTTGATTCAAAACAAATTGGCGACACTCTTTCACGTGTCACTAACGATGTAGATTCTTTATCTCAATCAGTCGATACGGCAATATCTTCTTTTTTAAGTGCCATCTTTATGCTTGTTGGTTCTTTGATTGGCATGTTCGTCAAATGCTGGCAATTGGCTCTTATCTCACTCATTGCCATACCATTGATGTTATTCTTTGTCGTTGGCATTATGAAACTCGCCATGCCGCAATTCGTTAATAGGCAAAATCAGGTTGGCGTCGTTCAAGGAAATGTCGAAGAGAAATTCTCTGGTCAATTAGTCATTAAGCTATTCAACGCGGAAGATAAACAAGATGCTATTTTCGAAGAAAAGAACCAAAAGCTTAAAGAATATATGTTTAAGGCTCAATTCTTTGGTGGATTGATGATGCCTATGACAACATTCATTTCCTATTTATGCTATGGCGCGGTGATTGTCGGCGGAGCCTTATTGATCATCAACGAAGTTCCAGGAGTTACTTTAGGCACGATTTCCGCTTTCATGATTTACATTCGTCTTTTCCAGCAGCCATTCACGCAAATCTCCCAAGCCTTAAATCAAATGCAAACAGCCTTAGCCGCTGGAAAACGCGTTTTTGATTTTCTTAGCGAAGACGAGCTTCCAAATGAGGATGAGATAGCTTATAAGTTATTGAACGAAGGAAAAGTAAATGGAAAGGTTTCTTTTGAAAATGTCTCATTCTCCTATGATGAGACGCGTGAGATTATTCATGGTTTTTCCGCTTCAATAAAACCTGGAATGAAAGTTGCCATAGTCGGACCGACAGGTGCTGGCAAAACAACAATGGTTAATCTTTTGATGAGATTTTATGAAATTAAAGGTGGGCGTATAGCAATAAACGATATCTCAACAAAGGAAATTTCCCGTAAGGAATTGCATGACATATTTGGCATGGTCTTGCAAGATACTTGGATTTTTGAAGGAACGATCAGAGAAAACCTTATCTACAATGGCGAATGCATAAGCGATGAGGAAATTTGGAACGTTTTAAAAGAAGTCAAGCTTGACCATTTCGTGGAAAGCTTGCCTGATGGCTTAGATTATGTGATTAAAGATGGGAATAGCATTTCTGCTGGTCAAAAGCAATTAATAACTATTGCAAGAGCCATGTTACGTGATTCCTCAATGATGATTCTAGACGAAGCCACTTCAAACGTTGATACGAGAACCGAGGAAGTTATCCAAGAGGCAATGGATAAGCTTACAAAAG
>CAVKAU010000036.1:0-2336 GCA_963654035.1 bacterium
GTATAGATGATCACTGGCGCACAGGAAGAGTATTTTTCTTTCTCTTGGAGATAATCAACGTTATAGATAATATCAATGCCTTTAGCAAGATTCTTGGCAAATTCCGAGAATCCTCCTTTAGGAAGGCCTTGGTAAGTGTCGTTGAAATAATTGTTGTTATATTCAAAGCGTAATGGGAGGCGTTTGATTATCGAGGCAGGGAGATCTTTACAGTCCTTCCCCCATTGTTTTTCGGTATATTCTTTGATAAGTTTTGTATAGACTGTTCTTCCAACCATGCTGAGGGCTTGCTCTTCAAGGTTCTTTGGCTCTTTGATGCCTTCTTTTTCTATTTCCTTGGAAATGATAGCTTTTGCTTCTTCTGGAGTATTTACCCCCCAAAGTTCATGAAAGGTATTCATGTTGAATGGAAGATGATATCTTTCGCCATGGTAATTTGCAATTGGGCAATTCATAAACGGATATACATTTGCATATTCGTTAAAGAAATTCCAAGCAAAGTCATCTGAAGTATGGAAAATATGTGGCCCATAGGTGTGCACAATTATTCCATCAACATTCTCTGTGGCGATATTCCCGCCAAAATGGTCTCTTTTTTCTAAAATTAAGACCTTTTTTCCTTCATTTGCTAATAATCTAGCAATGCTAAGCCCTGAAAGCCCAGCGCCAATAATAAGATAATCGTAGTTCATAGGTTTATTATAACATATCTTTTAAAAAGATAAGAAAAAGGCTATAGGTTTCGACCAAGCTTATTTTTGAAATATCAAAACAAATAATGCGCGTGTTCGAAAAGATTTGGCGGGAAATATCAAAAAGAGAGCCAAAGCCAACGGAGAAGATAGGCGGATGGTTGGTGTGGTAATGGATTATGCAATACAAAGCCAATGAATAAGCCGTTTACAATTCTCAGAGTATTTTGTTTGCATAAGTTTTTTGCAAAATTTACCGATTCCACTCTCGTAATCCATTAACTATTCTCGTAAAAACACATCAGAATTACGAGAAAAAGCAAAATTATGAGCGAAAGCCATAGAAACAAACGATATCCGTAAGATCGTGAGTCAAAACAAAAAGCATAGCCGCATTCAGGAAATTACCTGTTTGCGACTACGCCTTTTATTTCTGGAGAAAAACCTAGCGGGCTTGATGTTCACTATTGATTATTTTTATTTTGATTCAACAAATTCTGCTAATTTAGCATTGTCATAGAAAGAAGACCGAGCGAGTTCGTAATCAGGAGTTATTCCATCATCGTTATCGATCATTTTTCCATCTTTCTTGTAATTAAGCCTTTCTAAGCCTGACATTCTTACAGCCATTCCGTCTGCAGTGACGGAATTTCTAACAACGCACGCTCCTCCACCTGATGTCTCACCGATGATTTTTGCGCATCCGGTATCTCTACAAACAGTTGGGAAAAGGTTTGCGCAAGAGAAAGAGAAATTCGAAGTTAAGGCATAGAAATTATATTTTCCGGCATAAGAATCGTTGCCATCGAACTTTCCGTCAAGATTTGTATCAACTTTGTAGTGAAGTTCGGTCGTTGATTTTGTTGTGGCATTATCAAGATTGATTTTTACATCGTTGGTTAAGAAACCAAGCGTTGCAATTAAAGCGTCGGCCGCTCCACCACCATTAGTCGTAAGATCGATAACAACGTTTTTGACTTCGCTATGAGTTTGAATTTGTTTGAAACATTCATAGAAAAGAGCGAAAGATTCAGTAGCTGTTAATTCAGAAGCATTTTTTGTTGTAACAACCGCGCCAGTCGTATCGAAAGAGTCAAAACGAATGATGGCAGTCTTGCTTTGGAAAGCTAGTGGCGCGACTTTCTCGCCAAGGGCGGCAGTTTTTGCTGCGCTTAATTCTTTATACGCTTTCGTTAAGACGAGCTCGCGTTCGGATGGGGTTACGTTGTTTCTTGTCGTATTGCTTAATTCTCCATAGAAAGTTGAAAAGCCGTAAGTTGTCGTATGACCATCGCCAAACACGTTGAGATGTAATTCGTTTATGCCAGTTTCATATGTTGTGGTATCGGTAGATTTTAAGTGGTTACGAACGGTTGGGTATTTTTCTTTTAGATAACTATCAAGGCTGAAATTCGTATATTTATCATGGAAGCCATAGAAGTTATTGAAGTTATAGCAAATTGAAGCATAGGCATAATCGGCCATGGATTTTGATCTTTTCTTTTTCGAATATGCTCCACCGTAATAGCCTTTTCCATAGGTGGATAAGGTTGATTTCCCACTGGCGTCTACTTCTGTTTTGACGAACATTTGGTTGAAGCAGAGATAGAAATCATCCCCATTAAAGGCGAATGGGGTGGAGAT
>CAVKAU010000037.1:0-2018 GCA_963654035.1 bacterium
CGATGAGGGAGTATATGTTATAGTCGACACTGTAGCCGGATTCGAGATGGGAATTGTTACAAGCAAACCATTAAGCATGGATATGTATCGCTCAAAACTCGATTTAAAAGCAATTGTCCGTCGCGCTTCATCAGATGATCTCGAAGCATATGAAATGGCCAACATTCAAGCTGCCTCATCATTAAAAATCGCTGATCGCGAAGCTAAGAAATTAAATCTTGGCATGTCTTTTATCGACGCAAAATATTCCTTAGATGGAACAAAGATAACAATAACTTATACGGCAGAGGGAAGAGTTGATTTCCGTGAATTATTAAAAGTCCTTGCCTCTTTATTAAAATGCCGTATCGAACTCCATCAAATTGCACCAAGAGACAAAGCAAAGGCCGTTGGAGGAATGGGCATATGTGGATTGCCACTATGTTGCTCAACCTTCCTTAAGTCTTTTGATGGAATTTCTATTTCCCGTGCCAAAAATCAGATGCTTACGCTTAATATACCTAAGCTCTCTGGACAATGCGGAAGACTAAAATGTTGTCTTTTATTTGAAGACGATATGTATACGGAAGAGAAAAAAGCTTTCCCTCATATTGGCGATAAGATAAAGCTTGAACTCGGCGAATATTCCGTTTCATCTTTCAATATCATGTCCCGTACGATCAAGTTAACAAGCGTCGATGACGTTCAATTCATGAGTCTTGATGACTATAATAGGATTTTGCATCCATCTTTATATAAGAAACAGGAAAATATCCAAAATAGCAAAAACAACAATTCTCAGAAACCACAAAATAACAATCAGCAGAAGAGTAACAATCAGCCAAAATCTCCAAATTCTAACAACCAGCAAAAAGGAAAATTCTTCAAGAAACAAAATAACAATTCAGTAAATAACCAAAATAATAAGAATCAGTCTCAGAGCAATAAAAAGAGATTCAACAATAAAAATGATTAAGCGAGAATTAAATTTCACTGGTAAAACCCCCTTGCTTTACCTTATAGCAACCCCAATTGGCAATCTTGATGAATTTACCCCAAGAGCCTTAAATGTTTTAAAAGACATTGATTTTGTCGCATGTGAGGATACAAGAAATTCAGGTCTTCTCTTAAAAAGGTTTGGTTTTAATATTCCGCTTATTTCTTGTCACGAGCATAATGAAGAAAAAGCCACAGAAAAGATTCTCTCCCTCATGGAAGAAGGAAAAAGAATAGCCTATATGTCTGATGCAGGATATCCATTAATATCCGATCCAGGGGAAAGACTTGCTAAAAAAGTTATCGAAGCAGGTTATAAAGTATCAGTCATTAACGGTCCTAATGCAGGCATATGTGCCCTTGTTGGTTCAGGAATCCCTAGTAAGCATTTCTATTTCTATGGATTCTTAGATAGCAAACCTTCAGCAAGAAGGAAGCAATTAGAAAATCTTAAGAATTTTCAAGACACGATCATCTTCTATGAATCGCCTCACCGTATCGATGACACATTAAAAGATATGGCAACGATTTTAGGCGGAGATCGACAAGCATCTCTTGCTAGAGAATTAACCAAAACACATGAGGAATTTCTTAGAGGAACTCTTCAAGAATTAACTAACGTACCCCCTGAATCCTTAATTGGTGAGATGGTAATCGTTGTTGAAGGAGCAAAAGAAATTACTAGAGAAATTAGCGATGAAGATATTGTTACATCATTAAAAGAATCACTTGAAACCCTTAAAGGCAAAGACGCGATTAAGGAAGTGGCAAGCAAGCTCAACGTTCCTAAAAATCGCGTCTATGATATCTATTTAAAGAATTGGAAGAATTAAGCCAATTCTTTTTTTCTTCTTCTGATTTGATAGATGAATCTACCTATCGTGTAGCAAGAGAGAATAATAACCGCACTAGAAGCAAGAATGGCTCCTTCCTTTAAATAAGGTGTTTGATATTTCATAACATATGTTACATTGCCTTCAGGTGCGACAAATCCAACAAATCCCCCATCTAATTTATAAACTGGGCATTCTTTGGAATTGCCG
>CAVKAU010000038.1:0-15430 GCA_963654035.1 bacterium
TTTCGTTGATGATGCAAGAGAAGACGGTTGCTATTACTGGTCTATATTGGCGGCTTTAGCTATCTTGCCATTTGAAGTTGAGTTTATTTCTTTTAAAGAAGCAAGCGAAATATCCCTAGAGAAATATGATGCAATTATTTCTTCCGGAATCCCTGCTACGTCATTCCAGGGAGAAAAAGTATGGAAAGACGAGAAGTTAGTTAGTGCAATAAGAAAATATGTTTATGATGGCGGGGCATTTTTTGGCGTTGGAGAACCGAGTGGCTATCAATATCAAGGAAAATTTATCCAGCTTAGTGATGTTCTCGGCATAGAAAAAGACTGTGATTTGCGTAATTTCGAAAAACGTGACCATTTTAATGTTAAAAACGATCATTGGATATTCGAAGGAATCGATATGAAAATGGTTTCTTTCAATAGGTTTGAACGGAAAATATATCCATTAACTGCTACCGTTCTTGCAAACGAATATGATTGGGAATATCCAGAAGGAAATCAAAATGCCGCAAACGTCCAAATGGCAATAAATGAATATGGCACCGGGCGTAGTGTTTATTTAACCGGAATAACAGCAAATAACCATACATACAGACTTATTTATCGTTCGCTACTCTGGGCAATGCATAAAGAAAATGAAACAAAACGCCTTTACGCAAACGATCCTAATGTAGATATTTTCTATTACGAAAAGAATGAAAAATATGCTATTTATAACGATTCGGAAAATGAAATTGAAACATCATATTACGATGTTTCTGGCAATCTCAAACAAGTAAAAATCAACAGCAAAGAAATCAAGTGGATTGATAAGAAGGGAGACAAGCAATGAAAATCAATATCGAAAGGGTGATAGATTTTTCATTTACTAAAAATATTGATCAACTATTAAAGAATTCCTGTACTAAACAACATCTTTTCATTGCAAATACCTGCCTTATTGAACGAAATGGCTATCTTATCTTAGACTTTGGAAGAGAAATATGCGGAAGAGTTCATATTTTATTTGGCTTTAACGAAGAAGGAAAAATTAGAGTAAGAACTGGTGAATCCGTAGCTGAGGTGTGTGCCGAAATAGGTGAGAAGAATGCTGGCAACTATCATTCATTAAGAGATGCAGTCTATCCAGTTGTTGGATGGAGCGATTTCTCAACGACAGAAACTGGCTTTCGTTTTGCTAGAATCGATTTAGTTGAAGGAAATAGCCTAAGCTTGGTTTCTATTTTCGCCGAAGAAAATTCAAATGGATTGCAATTTAAGGGGTGTTTTGCTTGTGACAATCAGAATATCAATAACATATTTGAAGTTGCGAAAAGAACGACATCATTATGCGTAAGAGAAGATGAAATATGGGACGGAATTAAACGCGATAGAGTTGTTTGGATTGGTGATTTCTATCCAGAATTGCTTAGCTCCTATATGATTTATGGAGATATACCTCAATTCGAGAATGTCCTAAACTATGTTAAATGTTTCGATGGACACTGGATAAATAATATCCCGGCCTATTCGGCTTGGTGGGTGATTTGCCTAGAAAAATATCTTGAGTTAACCTCAAATGAAGAATACGTAGAAACGATGCTCCCATATGTCGAGAAAATAGTAAATGATTTTTCTAAAATAATTAAAGATAATGGCGATATTTCTTACGCTAATAGCGACTTGGCCTTTTTTGAAGGTAACGAATTTTTCCTTGATTGGCCAACAAATGGAACAAAAGATAGCGAAATAGGTTGGAGATATTTGGTTCTGATTTCTTTAAGGAAAGCAAAAAAACTTTTCATGACATTTAAGAAAGAACTTGCAACCGTTGATTCTTTGATTGAAAGACTGGATAAATATCATTATCTTTCATCGAATTACAAACAAATCACTGCTTTAGGCGTTTTAGCTGAGAAAGTAGATGATGAAGAAGCAAGAGCCATCTTAAAAGAAGGTGGAGCAAGAGGAATGACGTCTTTCCTCAGCTTTGCAATTATTGAGGCTCTGTACAAGTTAGGTGAAGGGGCATTTGCATTAAATATAATCGAAGAATACTATGGCGATATGATTAAGATGGGCGCTACAACATTCTGGGAGGACTTCGATGTTGAATGGCTTAAAGACAATCCATCCAAAATTGATGAACTGCCTCAGCAAAATAGAAAAAACATCCACGCCGATTATGGGAAATTCTGCTATAAAGGCCTTAGGCATTCTCTTTGCCATGGTTGGTCTTGCGGTTTCTTGGAATTTTTCTTCAAACGAATTTTAGGAATCCTTCCTCTTTCTAATGGCTATAAAACGATAAAAATAGAACCACATCTATATGGACTTAAATTTGTCGAGGGAACTTTGCCAACGAAATACGGAAACATATACGTTAGGCATGAATTGATTAATGGCAAAATAAAGACGATGCTTGAGTTGCCTTCTGGAGTAGAAAGACTATGAAAAAATTCATCGTTGACACAGATATTGGCGCAGATTGTGATGACGTTATTGCTCTTTTCTATCTCTTAAAGAAAATGAAAAAAGGGGAATGCAAAGTCGAAGCAATCACTTTAGCAACAACTAGGGAATTCGCCTCCTCAGCTGTAAAAAACATCATAAGCAAAAGCCCTTTTCCGAATATACAAATAGGTGAATATAAAGGAAAAGCGTTAAAGTGCGATAGTTTCGATCATTATTCGAGAAACGTCGCTGAAAATGTGCGTTATAAGGCTTCAGATGCCACAAAGGTTATAAGGAACGTTCTTGCATCTTCATTTGATAAGGTCGATTTGGTTTGTATCGGTCCACTAACAAATCTTGCCTTACTAATGAAAAGCAAAGGCGATGATATATCGAACAAAGATGGATTCACCTTAATAAAAGAAAAAGTCGGGAAGGCTTATATTATGGGAGGATCTTTTGATTTTGGCGGAGGGGCTCCTTTCGCTGAATGGAATTTTGAACAAGACTTAGATGCGGCAAAATATGTTTTAAGCAATTTTCCTAACGAAATAATTCTTTGTCCGGCAGAAACCGGTTCAATGGTAAAAACATATAGGAAAAATGCAAAAAACATATGCAAAACAGCCATGAATTCATTTTTTAAATCTCTAAAAGACGGAGGAAACAATCAAGAATTCGATTCTAGACCTAGTTGGGATCCATTGACTTGTATGGTCACGTTAAATGAGAATGATTTCGTTTTTTCTCCTAAAGGCTTCGTTACTCTTTTAGAAAATGGCATCAGCGAATTCCATGAAGACATAAATGGAAACGCTAGATATCTTTTGATGAATAACGATTTTAAGAAAGCGGAAAACGAATTAAACTCCCTGCTTTTGGAGGATTCCTTATGAAAAAGATATACATTGTCGGCAGCATCAATATGGATTTAACCATTGAAAGCCCATATATGCCAAAGACTGGCGAAACAATAACTGGCAAAGATTTTCGTACTATTCCAGGAGGAAAAGGCGCCAATCAAGCAATAGCGGCCGCTAGACTCGGTGGTGATGTTTCTATGTGTGGATGCGTTGGCGATGATTCTTTTGGAAGAGAGATGCTAAACAACCTAAAAAAGGAGAGCATCAATACAAATTTCGTTAAAACAAAGAAGGATGTTTCTAGCGGAATTGCCATAATAATCGTTTCTAGTGGCGATAATAGGATAATTCTTGATAAAGGGGCTAACGCCACATTAGAGAAAGATGATATTGCATCTTTTCTGGAAAACGCCAAAGAAGGCGATTTATACCTAACGCAATTAGAAAATCCAATTGATGTAATAGGAGAAGGGCTTAAATTAGCCAAGGAAAAAGGATTATTTACGATCTTGAACCCCGCTCCAGCGAATAAGGAAATATCTAAATACTACAAATACGTCGATTTGATTGTACCAAACGAAACGGAATTAGAGACACTTGGCGGGAAAGAAACTTTATTTAGCAAAGGTATCAAAACGATTGTTACCACTTTAGGATCAAAAGGCTATGAGATAGCCACAAAAGAAGGTTCAAAAACATATCCTTGTCTTAAAGTTAACGCGATAGACACGACTGCCGCAGGTGATACGCTTTGTGGAGGAATGGTTGCATCGCTATCCTTAGGCAAAGATTTAATTGATGCGTTAGCGTATGGTAGTTTAGCGGCATCGATAGCGTGTACTAGACGCGGTGCTTCAAGTTCGATTCCAAAAAAAGAAGAACTTGAAAAATATACACATTAGAAAATGAGTGAGATTTATAATAAAAAATGAGAAAAATAACGGAGGATTCCAATCATGTCTGAGAAAAAGAAAATATTTGATTTTTTCAAGAAGAAGGAAAAGAAAACGATTAATGAAACAGTCGAAGCGAATCTTATTGATGATGTAAATCATGATGGAGCATACGTTTCATTACGTCACATCAATAAAATTTACGATAACAAGGTTCAAGCCGTTTTCGATTTTAATCTTGATATCAAAGAACATGAATTTATTGCTTTTGTTGGTCCTTCCGGATGTGGTAAATCGACAACTCTTCGTATGGTCGCAGGGTTGGAAGACATTACTAGCGGATCTTTATACATCGATGGAATATATTCCAATGATCGTTCTCCAAAAGACCGCGATATCGCAATGGTTTTCCAATCATATGCTCTTTATCCGCATATGAGCGTTTATGAAAATATGGCCTATGGTTTAAAAATCCGCCATCTCCCAAAGGAAGAAATTGATTCGCGCGTTAAATCTGCTGCAGAAATCCTCCAAATAAGCGAATATCTGAATCGTAAGCCTAAGGAACTTTCAGGAGGACAACGCCAACGTGTTGCTTTAGGAAGAGCTATTGTTAGAAATGCCAAGGTTTTCTTGATGGATGAGCCTCTTTCAAACCTTGACGCTAAGCTTCGAGTCCAAATGAGATCGGAAATCGTTAAGCTTCACGAAAACCTACATGCAACAACAATTTATGTCACTCACGATCAAACGGAGGCGATGACAATGGCAAATCGAATCGTTGTCATGAAATCTGGTCGCATTCAACAAGTAGGGGTTCCTTTAGAAATCTATACAAAGCCGGCTAATTTATTTGTTGCAACATTTATTGGCTCGCCAGCAATGAACATATTTAAGGCTACATATGAGAAGGGAATTATCACTTTGCTTGGCGGTAAAACAATTAATCTAGGAAAAGAATTCGTTGAAGCACACGACTCTTTTTATAAAAATGAAGTCGAAAAAGAAAAGAAGAGGTTGGCCGAATTACGCTCGAAAAGCTCTCCAGAAAATGATCTTTCTAAGGAGATATCAGAACTTAGTGAAAAAATGCAAAAACATGAAGCGGCTTTATCTTCCTCACATGAAATTATTTTTGGAATTCGCCCAGAGGATGTTATTAGGGGTGATCAATATGAAATCAATGTTGCAGTCGCTGAACTTTTAGGCCACGAATATTATGTTCATACTGATTTTGGTGGAATAGATTTAGTAGCAAAAATCCCTCTGACAGAAGAAATCAAGATAGGCGATAAGATGAAAATTGCTTTCAATGTTGGAAAATCACATATCTTTGACCCATGGTCAGAAAAGAGAATTTATTAAAAACACCAAATAATTCTAAAAAATGAAATCAATATAATTCTAAATATTATATAGTGTTTTAGAGATAGCAGGTTTACACGAATATCATCCATTCTTAAATTGAGGAGCAAGACATTCATGCGACTGAAAAGAAGTGGAGAAAAAATATTCAAGCCTTGGAAACATTTTAATTCTCATAATTTTAAGGGGCAATTTCCATTTTTATTTTCGCTGTTTGACTGCTTTTCAATTATGAAATTATTAGTTTAAAGACTAGATATTGGTGCAAATGAGGGATAAAATTCACGACCAAATAGACGTTTTCGAGAACGATTCTGCGTATTTGTGGCTCTTAGGCGTTCCGCAGACCCTCTGAAACATGTATTCGACGCGTTCTTCATGCCAGATTTCCTCACGTGGCTCCAACGGTACAGGAAGAAATTCCCATACGATTCGATCTTCGATGCCTTAATGCCGTTGTGCGACGAGGCGCCGTCGTGCACGATGGTTGATCCCGGGGAGATAATATCGGCATATGCTTTCATGGCCTTTGCCGAGCTCGGCTTTCCGACCCCACAAAGGCGGAGCGCGCATCTTTTGCCATCAGTGACGGAGCAGACACGGAATTGGTTTCGCGATAGCCCTTTGAGGAGTTTCCCGCTTTTCGAGTCCGACTCAGACTTCCACCTCGGGAAATACGTTTCGTCGATCCACACCTTCCCGGAAAAGGCGATTCCCGTCTGGAAATCATCGACGGCGAGGAAGATTTTGGAAAGCCAGTAAAACCCCGTAGTTATGGCGTTTCTGTTATCGAGTGCCGATGTTCTTATGGAATGGAATTGGAAAAGGTGCACGAGATATTCGATCCATTCCGAAAGCGGGATCTTCCTTGAGTCGAAGATCGTCCCGGCGAGGGGGTTGAATATTCTGCCGCAGCCATTGCATTTTCGAATTGCCAGCCCGGTTGTCTTGCTAAATCCGTCTCTGACTATTTTTTCGGACCCGCAGTACGGGCATTCGCCTATCGCGATGGAATTTATGAATTGCGTTTCTTCTTGGGATGGCCTTCTGTGCTTGGCGTCATACCATTCAGAGATCGTCGATACCATCATGTCGGATGACCCGGACTCACTAGAAAATTTGCCCTTGAGGGCTTGCTTTTGTTTTTTCATTGTTGGCGGTTTCTCCCGTTGGTGAGCGCCTCCCGAAACCGCCAAGTCTCAAGAAGGAGAGCGCTCACCAAAAGGGTCTTTCATTTTAAAAATGCGTCACGGTTTCCTGCGACGCAATCATTATATCAGTTTCGAATTTACTTCATCCCTCATTTGCACTCAAGAGTTTTTAAAGAATTCAAATCGAAGGGATATAAGCGTGAAGAAATTCGTAAGGCAAAGCGATGCATGGAAGGCTTTATAACAACAATTTATTATCGTTTATGTGATGAAAATAAAATAAAAGCCTTAGTTGATAGGTATGAAGCGTTTTTGAATGACCTCCCATTTGATGAAGAATATTCAGTTAGGAGAAAAAAGAGAATCAAAAAGATCATTGCGCTTTGCTTTTTTATAGCATGTATATCGGGAACGCTCGCTATATTAACCAGCACCGTTTTTATTCCTCTGAAAAAATATAATTATGCGATGGGTTTGATTTCTAAAAAGCGTTACTCAGAGGCAAATGACATTTTAAATGATACCCATTGGGGTGATTCCTCGATACAAGTAGAACTCAATGTTGCAAGATACAATTTTGATAACGGAAATTATGAAAGAGGCATCTGTGTGCTTAACAATATCGGTGCTGAAATAGATGTATCATACAACCTTAAAGGCGGCATAGGTATCCAATCAAATATAATAAATAACCTAAGCTACATTAATAATCATCCAAAGAAAGATGGTTATATATTCAATGATTGGCTGATAGATTCTTATCTTATCGGAAATAAAAGCGACCATTATAAGACTATATTGAATCTTGATGCGCAGTGGGGCATAAGAGAGTATTCAATTATCTATGAATTAAATGGTGGGGTGGTCAGAGACAATCCTAGAAGCAATACGATTGAAACAAATGATTTTTCGTTAAATTCCCCTTCGAAAACGGGTTACACTTTCATTGGGTGGACCGGAACAAACTTAGATAGAGTCACGAAAGAAGTGTATATCCCTAAAGGAAGTTTTGGCGATCTTGAGTTTTATGCTAATTGGAATGCTAATTCATACGCTATCTATTTGGACTCAGCCGGCGGAGAGTGCATTATGAATAAGATAGACGTGATTTTTGATTCCCACTTTGAACTTCCCGCCCCAGCAAAGGTTGGATATACATTCATGGGCTGGTTTGATGATGGCGTGCGATGGGATTCGGGCATTTGGCGCAGAATTTCCGATTTGCATTTAAAGGTCGAATGGGAAATTAAAAATTGATCTTTGAGCGGAACAAAGATAAAGCCTTGCAAAATATATTATTTACAATTATTATTTACTCGTTAGTTAATAACTTTGGAGTTAATAATATGTTTATTGGAAGAGAAAAAGAACTAAATGCACTCAATGAGAAATATCGTGGCAAAAGGAAAGAACTTGGTGTTGTTTATGGAAGAAGAAGAATCGGAAAAACCGCGTTGCTAAGCGAATTCGCGAAAGACAAGAATTGCGTTTTTTTCCAAGCAAAGAGAGATAGCGCTTATGGCAATCTTCGTTCTTTCTCTTATGTCCTAGATAAATTTTTAAGCCTCCCTACTAATTATGTCTTCTCTAGCTACGAGGAAGCTTTTGATGCCTTGAGTGAACGAGCGAATGGAGAGAGATTGCTAGTCATTATTGATGAGTATCCTTACATCCTTGAACAAGAACCATCGTTTTCTTCGACAATTCAGGAACTCTACGACCATTCGGACGACAATCTTTTTCTGATTCTCTCTGGAAGTGACGTATCCTTCCTCAAGAAGGAGATTGAGGATCACGCTTCTCCTCTCTATAAAAGGCGCACTTTTGAAATGAGGGTGGAGAAGCTTTCCTTCAGTGAGGCAGAAATGTTCTTGAATGACTTTCCTGCAAAAACCCGTTGCGATTACCTATCGCTTTTCGGCCCTTATCCATATTATCTTTCCTCGATTGATCACGAGCTCGCCTTTAACGAGAACCTTAAAAGACTATTATTCAACCAGTATGGGCCTTTTTTCTCGTTGCCAGATCAATTGTTATCAAATTCGATGAAGGTGCAAGATGTATATAATGCAATCCTCCTCTCCATATCGCACGGAAAGAGGAGCGTGAAGGAAATTTCCATATATACCCGCGAGGAGGAAGCGAAGGTCTCCAAATACCTTTCAGTCCTTCTTCAAAGCGAGATCGTAGAGAGGCGCACGTCTTTTATGGGAAGTCAAAAGACAACTTACTATGAAATAGGCGACAGCCTCCTTCGATTTTACTTTCAGTTCATCTTTCATGAACAAGAAAGAATTCGTCTAAATGGTGGAATTGTGTATGAGGAAAGTAAAGAAAGGATAAATGACTTCATTTGCCATGGATTCGAGGATGTCTGTTCTTTCTATCTCGAGGAATTGAATCAAAGCGATGAATTAGGTACTGTGTTCCCGAAGGCGAAGAATTTTAGGGCGGATAAATCTAAACTTGGCCGCTCAATTGAAATTGATGGATTAGCAGAAGCGAATGGCACGCTCCTTGTTGTGGAATGCAAATACAAAAATTGTAAATTCACCGAGGCGATGCTTAAACATCTCAAAGAGAGCGCAAGCATTTTCTCTAGTGATCTAAAGAGGATTTATTGCATCTTTTCTAGATCTGGGTTTGGCGAAGGCCTTAAAGAGGACTCAGATCTCAAACTTTTCGATTTGAAAAGGATGTTCGGAAAATAGCAAAAAGCAAAAACCAGGCCAAACGATCTGACATCAAATCAAATGATGGACGTAACAGGAATCGAACTTGCTCGCCGTAAAGCACAAGATCATAAGTCTACCTTTCAATTATGAAAGATATATACTTTCAAGAGAATTGCTGCATATTTGGCATGAATAAGAGTAAAACTCGCTAGTGTCCGCAGGCATCTAGTACATAGTAAAGACGTCTTAAGAAAACATGCCGTGGATGAAATGAAGACAAGAATTAGAATATAATTCTCTATGATGAGAAATGAAACTACTGCCGCTTTTGAAGAACAAAGTTCCCGTGAACATTACATTTTTATCAACTCACTTTCAAAATAAGAATCCTTAATATAAAATGCATTAGCAATTCTCGCAATAGCGACCTATTTACATTTTTTGAACTAAGCGATGTCTACTTCATTTTCCGGAATTGAAGACAACATATCAGCCAAGATAATTCCTTTGTAAGTGGAATTCCATAAGGTATCTACATCAGATACATCTAATGTATCCTGGTAATATTGGCAAAACGAAATATAGTCTTTTCTATTATCACTGTAATAAGTGATTGAGTATTTGTTTCCTTGATAGTCAAATTCAAGTTCTCTTCCCGTATCAACCCACTCGGTCAATTGTTGTTTTGTCATGTTTAATTTCCTCCCATGTTTTATTTCGTACAGGAACTCCTTTTTCGTTTTTGTGCCATTCATGTTGGTGAGGCACAACGGGATGAGTTCTAGAATTTCCATGATCATCATAGTCGATATCTAAATAAACATCGCCATTTTCATCGTAATATCTTTCCCGGATTAACTTCCCGTTTTTATAAATTCGAGTAACAGAGTTTGGACTGCTCTTTGTTGGTGGGGTTTCATGATGCTCAATAACAAAATTGTTCACTTCGTTAACAACCCCAACTTTGTCAGATTCAGCGCCATTGTATGGAGAATCAAAATACGAAGTCGTTCCTTTCATCTTCTTCCCCTCCTCATCATATAAGAGTCATATTGATGAATTGGAATGTTTTTCTCCAACGCCTTCTCGAAAAGCCAATCTGGTGCTGGGCCATAAGCGATGATTTCTTTTGGCTTTAGATATTCGACAATTTGACTAACTTCTTCAGAAAAAATCTTTCTATTCACCAATTTTTTGGTGAAACCGTTAGTTCCAATGGAAATAATGTTGTTCTTTGGATAGGCTTCCAAAGAACTGATGGTTCTTATGTCACCTAATCTGACGTTAGGGATGACTTTGATGCCTTTTCTTCCAAAGAAATAGGTGATTGCCAAATTAAGAAATATTTGGCTCTTTTGCACGACAAGAGGCATGTTGTCGTATGGACTAGCATCCGTTCCAATAACACAACCGTATTGATAGCAGACATCAAGATAATGTTCAGGATCCGATAGAACGGCGTTGAATGTAGAATCCTCTGAGTAGAACGACAAAGCTGTCTCAGCAAGGTTTTCACATGCCTTTCTCTGATCCCATTGAACAATTTCTTTTGGCAATTCTTTAGCTACCATCCACGGTTCAATAATTGGATATTCATCGATTTTTGTTCTTCTCGCACCGTCGATGAGCTTTGCGAGATAGACGTCTCTCCTATAAGGAGACCGTTTGACGATTTGTGTTTTAGCTTTCATATGCAAAATCCTTTCCCTTGAAAAAGAATGGCATTTTGTGGTAAAACTAAGGTGCTGTCCGTGGTTATACCACAATGGTAAGTGGGGCGTTGGCGCGCCCTGCTTTTCTTTTTTCAAGTTTATTTATCGAAGCGACTTACCATCGCATTCAAACTTAATTAGTCAATAATACGCTCAAATAATTTCTTGAAATTATCGATCGTCTCTTTAGAGAAATCATCGAGCACACTAGTTTTCTTTAGAATCGAAGACGCTGAGGCTTTCTTAAAGCATTCCTTGTTTGAGTTCGAAACATCAAACTTATTTTGATCTTCTTTGGAGAAGAGGTCTTTAATTTCCTTTTTGTTCTCGAACGCATCTGAGATACATATTGCATTATCCAAATCGGTGTTTTGGCATTTTTCCTTTATCGCAA
Source organism: bacterium (assembly GCA_963654035.1). Taxonomy (GTDB): domain Bacteria; phylum Bacillota_I; class Bacilli_A; order RFN20; family CAG-826; genus UBA4951. The sequence goes on from CAVKAU010000038.1 coordinate 11,484, forward strand.
CACCGGCTTCATCACCGTCAAGGAGCAAACCGCGTTTATGGAATCTTATATTTTTCAGTTCTTTTAAAATCTTATCTTGCATTTTCGAGTTTTCTCCTGCGCCTTGAAAAGGAAGGAATGATAAATTTTTATAGCCTAAAGCGTTCTTGAAAAATGTCAAATAATTGTAATCGACAATTCCCTCAACAAACACAACTTCGGTATCGATGTCATATAAAACGTTTTGCTTAATTGCAAGGCTTTCCTTAATTGGCTTTAACGAATCGGGATCCGAAGCATCAACCGCTGTAAATAAGTTGCATATCGTTGAACGATTATTTTCCATTCTAACGATTCTCAACTCATCAAAATTGTCCGTATCTATCAAGAATGGTGAATGGGTTGCCATAACAAATGTTAGACCATTTTTAATAGCGAATTCCTTTAAGAACCTATGCAGTTCTCTTTTGCCTTCAGGATGTAAGCTTGCTGCTGGCTCATCCATGATGATTATATCTCCAGCATGAAGCTCGTTTGAACAAAGGAAATTGAAGAATAAATTGAAGAACCAGCGGAAACCAGTAGATTGATAGGAAATCATAATTGGCTCGTAATCGACGCCTCTTGACATGCTAAAGGAGATGTTATTCTCGTCGAGCTCTATTGCAAAATGGTACTTGTCCTTTTCTGTAAAGTACATTTTGTTGAATTCTTCACTTACTTTATCGATCTTTTTATCGATTTGTTTCTTTATTTTGTTGAGTATTGCCTTATTGCGAAAATTGCGATACTGCGCATAAGCGTTCTCGATCACGCCCTGATCTATATCTATAGCTTTGAAAACGGAGCCGAAGAAAAGACTGTTATGCAGGCTGCCGATTGTTGTCTCAAGATCATGTTGACTAAGGCTCCTTTCTTTATAAACGATAATTTGTGGAATAAAACTAATTCCGTATTTTGACTGCATATAAAGGTTAGCTCGCGAAAGATTGTCATTTTCCATTTTGAGAACGATTTCCTGCAATGGGCTTGTGCTGAGATTGATTTCTCTAATTGCGTTATTGTAACAACTGCAGTTTCTATTTTTATATTGGTTAAGGCAACTGGTTATTGCGTTATTCAATTTATCTTCGCTTTTTTCACCAATGGATTTTAACTCTTCAAGGCATTGTTTGCCGAATTGATAATTCGGAAAGTTCTTATCGAAGATGGGAATCCACGTCTTAAATTCAATAACGCAAGCATCATAATCGAATTTTGCTTTGTTTTTGTTAATGTCGGCCTTACAGCAAGTTCCTCCTAGAGAAACATCATACGTAAGTGAAGCTTCATCATCTTCAACGCCAAATACGACATGGGGTTGCAAATCATTTGTCTCAAAACTTAGCGTTGTCTTATCACGTTCTTGCATCTTTTGAGCCGAAACTTCACTTAAGGCATCTAGTATGTTTGACTTGCCGGAATTGTTTGGCCCAATCAAAATGATGACGTCTCCTAAGCTTTTGTCATTTAGGCCGTTGTTTAAAACCAATGTTTCTTCGTTGTCTAAGCCAAGATTACGATATTTAGAAAGTTTTAAATATCTCATTATTTGCTACCTCCTTTGTAAATTGAATAAATTTTAATTATATCTTCATAAGGATGGATCATTTCCTTTTCCTCCTTAGTGAGTTTATCTTTTTTTAATATTGGTGAAATCTCCATGAAATAGTGAATTACGATGTCATATGATTGACTTTTAGCACATTCCACAAGGAATTTCGCTTTCTCGCTTGACGGATTATCATTAATAAATTGATTGATGATTGCTGAAGATGATAATATTTCACCTCCGTTTTTGCTTTCGATCTTTGGCAATTCGTTAAGAATGTATTTTATGACATTGCCTTTGCCAATCATTTCGTTCCCATCGATATAGTCAAACAAACTCGTAATTTTGGCGTTCACCATTTCTTTTCTATTAGAATCATAATCTTCAATTGCTTTATATATCGTTGGCCTAGAGACGCCAAGATAACCAGCTAGTTCCGTTATTTTGATTTCAAGGTCATGGAGTCTTTCTTTTATCATCTGTTTTTTTCTCCTTAAGAAAATATACATTACTTTACACATATTGTAAAGTGGATAGTGATAAAATATGTAAAATAATCTTATAAAATTTAAAAAATATATTTTCGGAACAAAATGCTTCGCTGTTTGCCTTAACCTTATTATTGCATCCTTTCAGTTATTGTTTTGATATGATTTACTGTTTCTTTCTTTTTTGTTTTTGAATCGAAGGTTTCAAGCTCGAACGCCTTATCTTTATATACAATCTTGCGTGATCATATTTAATTATAGTTTCTGTGCCTATAACTACATTAACGTTGAGTTTAACTTCACTAAGCAACTAAAAGATATTCATTTTGCAATTAAATAGACGGGTTTTCCGTACCAAAATCTCTCAATTGTTTTATTCCTGTTGCAAGCCTATTTAAATTTTCGTCTCGCAATCTTTCTTATTTTCTAAAAATAAGAAAAAACCCGGCAAATAGCCGAGCAATAAATCAAGTGGTGGGCGTAACAGGAATCGAACCTGCATGCCGTGAAGCACAAGATCCTAAGTCTTGCGTGTCTACCAATTCCACCATACGCCCATGCATCCAAAAATGAACGCATCAATGATTTTACATTAGAAGGAAGAAAAATTAAACATGATATTCGTTTCAGTTAATAAAAATCATTTAAGAGGAAAGAAAATTAAATGATCCAAAGATAAGATACTGCAGGCAAAACGATATACATTAACACTGAAGAAGCGATAAAGAAGTAGAGAAGAATTCTCATCTTTACTTTTCGATACGCAAGAAGTTCGGAATTATCTAATTTCGTCGCATGCTTTGCTGCTAAAGATTCATAGCCCATAAGTAAAACCATGCATAACGTAAAGACGTTAACTAACGATAATATGGAGACCATGTTAGCGTTAGAAACAAGCGAGAATCCGAGCAATATTGCAGATATGGCCGAGAAGAAACCAGTTCCAATCATTCCTAAGGAATCTTCGCGATTATAACTTTGATTGAAGAAAGCAAGAAGAAGCCAAATAGCTACGGCAATGATATTCAAAAATGAATTGAGGAAAATAGCGAAGCCACTCTTATTTGCTCTAACTATTACCTCAAATTGCGTTTTCACGATATTCTGCGAATAAGTCGCACTTGTCGGATCTAAATCTACATCCTCGTAATAATTTAACTTTGTAACAAAGTTTTTAATTCCGCTATCTTCTTTAACAAGACGGTATCCGCCTGAAATCGAGAAATAAGTAGAAGTCCCACTCATTTCTTTAGATGGGAGATAACGAATGAAATTCGAATTTCTCGTTGGCTGAATGTAAATATGAAATTGCGCTGAATCTAAAGGATAACGAGGAGAGTCAAACGTTTTCCCTATTTGGGCTTGGAAATGCAATTTTTGATAAAAACGATATTCATTTGTATTTTTATCGAAATAAGCCGTTCCCCTATCCTGATATTCCAATGAATCAGGGGCTATTTTGCCATTCCCTATTCTAAATTCATCATTTTTATCAGCATAAACGTTAGATGATTTTTCTCCTGGATATGCTTTTCTTTCTTCTTCATAGAGCGTTGAAACGCTTAGTGGTGCGCAAGCTTCTGATAAATGTTTTCCTTCGAGGAAATTAAATTGGAAAATATCGGGGATATTATCGGAATATTCAAGATATGAAGTGCCTTCTGTGTCAAAGCAATATTTATCTTGCAATAGGTCTTCTTCGTTATAGAAACCATCTTTATTAAATATTTCGCCTTTTTCCTTTAGCCACCACATCGAATGAAATTCGCTTTGAGAAAAATCAAAAGAAACAACCATTGTGACGTTGTAGGAACTATCGGAGACGGAAATATTGCTTATGCTTTCTAACTGGGCTCCAACCTTGACTGTGACATATTGGATTTCTTCAT
>CAVKAU010000039.1:0-3409 GCA_963654035.1 bacterium
GTGAGAACGTAATCAAGGAGTTAAGGCGATCGCAAATCAAATAACTTTGAAGTTGGAGATAATCATAAAATTTGTAGTAATAAGAAACGCCGTCAACAGAATATGATGCAGTATCCTTAAAGAAATAAAATCTTGCAAAGAAAATGCCAAATAAAACTACAGTAGAGCAGCTTAAATAGAATTTGAATCGATTTTCTTTTGTCGCAAGTTTTGCGCTAAGGTTAGTTAAGAAAGACCACTTATAACTTCTAGCAGGCCTATCCTTGATAAATCTCTTAAGTAAGATAAAAGAAGCAAAAAGCAAAACTAAGCTTAGCCCAAAACTTAAAAAAAACCATGAATATATGTTATAACCAGGCAAACAGAGGCATAAAACTAGAGCAAGAAAGAAGGCGCTAAGCGTCGTTAAAGCAGTTATTATTTCACGCCTTCTCTCTTTGAAAATCATAAATATATTGTCAAATATTAATACACGTATTAGCTAACTTTGTGATAGTTGCCTAAAACAAGACCATAATTGCAAACGCCTTCAAACTTATCAATTTCAGTTGGTGAACCAGGCATTGTAACAGAATTTAAGGAAGCACTGATGTAGCCTTCATTCTTAAATGCGTCACCAACAAGCTTTTCTACGCCAATAGCACTAAGAGTTGCATCATCATAGCCCATTCCCTTAAGTATGGTGTATTGAGTATTTTCGATCCAATAGTTATTAGTTCCATCAGTATTCACAAGTCCATAATGAGCAACACCATTGCTATCATATTTCTTAAAGGTATTTGCCTGAGATTGAGCAGCAAAAGTAAGTTCATTGCCAAAGTCTGTTTGAGCAAGTTGTTGAACATAATAGATGCCAGTTTGTTGAATGACTGTTTGATCTCCACCAGCAAGCGCGGCTTTATAGAGCTCATAAGCGGCTGCAACCTTATCTGCACCATCAAGCGTGGAATAGACTAATTCATCATTGATTTTGATGTTAGCGTTAATGCCACCGTTATTGGTGTCCAAGCCAAGTCCTTCGCCACTAGATGTTGGTAAAACAAAGGCCGTGAAATCAAATTTGGTAACGTTGGTTGCCTTATCTGTTTTTAAGAAATCCATTTGGAATTGGCTTGAAGTGATATTAGCCATATTCTTAATGTTTCCAGCATATGCTTCAGCGCCATTATAAGCAGCAAACCATCCGCCCTTTCCTTCTGTAAAGTTAGATAAGAAAGAGAAGTTATCAATGTTGACATTGGTATAGACGAGTTTGCTTATAGCTTCAGCATAAGCGCTAGCATCGTCAGTATAAGTTGGAAGTTTCTCGGTATGTGGGTTTAAGAAAATCAAAGGTCCACCAGCAGTCATTAAGTCACATCTAGAGATATTGGCCGTTCCGTTCTTATAGATATAGATAGCGGAGTTTCCTAAATCGCGGAAACGGCATCCTTCAATATCCATAGTTGAATAATGGAATCCATCGCTAGTCCAGTTATCAAGCATGGCAGCCATATATGTTTTATTGATGTTGACATATTTAAGTTCAGCACTCGTTTTTGTCTTTAAGAACATTGGTCCACCAGTGGTGATAGTTGATTCAGCAGAAACGCCGTTATTGCCAGAGAATTCAAGGTTTTGAACAGAGAAAACGCATTTGCTTGGATCAACTCCTTCACCATCATGGGCGTAGAAAATTGAAGCATGTGTGGAAATTGGCTTATTCGCTTCTTGCGTTTCACCTGTTTGACTATCGGTAATAATTGATGGGAATGCGTCTGAATCGTCGGTTGCATCATTAAGCATTAAACGGTGGTTGTTGCCATAGACGGTAACCGTTCCTTCTTTGCTAAAGGTATAATCAAATAAGCCTTGCCAATCTTTATAAGATCCTTTGACTTTATCAGATGTTGCATCATCTCCCCAGAAATAGAAATCTGGTAAATCTGATTTATTGATTGTGACATCTTTTTGGAATACCAAGCCGTTTGCGTATGGAATGCCTTCTTTTTCTTTCCAGGCTTTCATTTTTTCAGAATCAGCACCATAGAAATCACCAGAAGCGGTATCGATGGCAAAGCAATCTTTCGCTGAAGTAACGTTATATGCATCAACAACCGTCAAAACATACTTAATAGGATTTTCTTGATCGGGAGAGGCCATACGGATTGAGAAACGTCCGGTAACCGTATCTTTAAATTTAAGAATGCCTTTCGTTTTCAATTCGGAAATATTCTCAAGATAGTCTTCCATATTAATTGGAGTGTCTGTGCTATTAAGAAGTTCAACCGTTACATTAGATGGAATGGTATCAATCGTTTTTGTATCTAATGGGTTATCAGGGTTGATGGCAGTCATGATTGGTAGCAAATTGACGCTGTTATTATTGCCAACGTTATATTCACCTTTGTTCATGAAGCCACTTTCAGGAGAATCTTCGGAAGTAGACATCTTAGTATTCGTAACTGTTTCTTTTGTGTCTGTATAAGACTTATTTGGCATCCAGTTAGTTAATTGGTATTCAACTTCCTTAACTGTGTATGTCATTTCAGCAGTAAAGGTATCAGTGCCAGTTTTATAGGTAACAGTAAATTGTTTTCCCGTTGTAGTTTCAGTCGTATCTATATTTGTATAAGTAATTGTAGTAGCGTTTTCAGCTGCCTTTAATGTAGCAATCTTGTTTTTTGAAGCGTCTAAGGTGTTAATAGCTAAATTGGCATAAGAAACCTTATCGCCAACCGAGTAAGCGCTCTTGATGCTGTCTTTGACTATTTCAATAGAAGCAACTTTTGCATCAACAACCTTGCTATCGGTCGATGAATTATCATCATCGCTTGAAGACTTTTTGTCTTGATTGCAAGCAGCAAGCGCAAGAATAGCAACGCTAGAGATGCATGCTACAAGCATTTTTTTCTTTTTCATAGATATATAAATCCTTTCGATTAATAATTTAAAAATAGTTTAATTTTTTAATAATATGAGTGCGTTAATATTCCAATAAGCGAAATCCTCCCCTATGGTTTTTCTATTATAACATTTAAAAATAATTACTCAAATTTATTAAATTTGGTCATAAGTTTGTAATTTTTGACCAATTGAAACATTTTCCTTGTATCAGCAAAAATAATTTTATAACATATTGCAGTATCTCTCTTAGTTATCAATTTGCGTAACTAGGCGAAAGGAGTAATTAAAATGAAAAAAGACATCCATCCAACCTACCATCATTGTAAGGTTACCTGCATCAGCTGTGGTGCAACATTCGAATCCGGCTCAACAATGGGCGAAGAAATCAAAGTTGAAACCTGCTCCAACTGCCACCCATTTTACACTGGCAAACAAAGAACAGTCAGCACCGATGGCCGTATCGACAAGTTCAACAAGAAACTTGAAAAAGCCAACAAGAAATAATCGAATAGAAGGTTGTTTA
>CAVKAU010000040.1:0-6267 GCA_963654035.1 bacterium
CTCTTAAGGTCATTCGCGATAACGCCTTCTTTAAATGCGACAGGCTTTCATCTATAACCTTCTCTGAAGGCTTGGAAGAAATCGAAACGCTTGCTTTCTCTAACCTAACTAATATCACAAAACTTTCTTTCCCTTCATCATTAAAGGTTATTGGAAAATCCGCTTTCTCAGCATGTAGCGTCCTTGAAAGCGTTACATTCTCCGAAGGCTTGGAAGAGATTGGAAACTACGCCTTTGCCTTATGTTCGTCTTTAAAGGAAATTTCTCTTCCTTCGACATTGACGAAAATTGGCTTCAATCCTTTCTACGCCGTCTTAAAGCTTGATGAAACTAATTTTAAAATTTCTTCGGAAAATAAGAATTATGTCATCTCTGATGGAGTTTTATATAGCGCTGATATGAGTAAGATCGTTTCTTACCCATATAATAGAAGCAAAACAACATACACGATTCCTTCAAGCGTTACGGAGCTTGGCAATTTCGCTTTTGCCCTTAATGACGGCCTTCTTGAATTAACAATGCCTACATCTGTCACAAAAATCGATGAATCATTCTATGGCGTGACTTCCGCTCTTCATATCATTTATGAAGGAAATGAAGACCAATTCGACAAAATCGATAAAACTGGCTCTAATTCTTATTCTTGGAAAGAAGGAGCTTATAGCCTCTACGTTACTTGCAGCGATTCAACTAACGAATAATGTTAATTTCTAAGGAAAAACTCGGATTTGCTTCCGAGTTTTTTTCTTTGCAATTAATCTAGCAAACAGCAAATGTTATCTATAATCTTTAAATGGTTTTTAGCCGATATCAATTCCCATTAGCGATAAAGAAATAGCTTACTAACATTTAGTTTTTTTGAAGCCATTTTTCTCATCTTCTAAAAAGAAGAGCATTATTTCTTTATTGTATTCTTCTTTGGTAATAAGACCGTCATAAACTTTTTTCGCAAGAAAATAATACTTGGTATAGAATTCTACATAATTATTGTCGTTCAATTCGACATCTTTCGTGAAACAGTTTCGATAGAAATCACAAGATTCGTTGTCAAAAATTAAGCTGCCAAAATCAAGGTCCTCTTCTTTTATATAACTCCATCCCCAAAACGATTCAGGATCAATGGTTTCTAAATATCTTATAACGACATACATGCCACGTTCATAATCATACCGAACTATTTTTCCTAATTCATAGTCAAAAATATACCAAACTTTAGAGTAAACAAAATCGCCTTTTTTAAATTTACATTTATTTTGCATTTGGATTTGCCTTTGGACTATCAGGATGAACCACAGGTTCTTTTTGAACCGGATGGATAATAATCTTTTTTCGTTAACTTCAACAAAGATATAGAGTTATTATACCTTAATTTTAATGAAAAGAAATACGCATTTAAAATATAAAAACATATCCTTAAATCCCTTCTCTTTTCCTTTTCTATTTGATAAAATTTGCCTAAAGTTTTTATACGAAAGGGAGGCAATACAATGAAGAAAAATAAATTGTGCATTCTACTATTAGGAACAATGTTCCTTTCAGCTTGCGATAATAACAATCCATCATCAAGTAGCAAAGAAGAAAGCAGCGAAAATTCTATTAATGATTCGTCTAGCAATGAGAGCGAATCTTCGTCTGAAGAAACCGCAAAAATTACAAAAGAAAAGATAATCTCGACTCTAAATGAAATGAAGAAAGGAAATTTCACATTAGCATACGACTTAAACAGTGGAATAATGCAAGACATCTACACGAAAGATTATTTCTATGTCGAATATCTAAATAACGGTTCTCTTCTTTTAGATACGATTGGCGAGAGTAAATACGCTTATGATTTTGGCATATCTAATGGAGCCGTAGACTTAAAAGGCCAAACGTTCAACGAAGAGCAAACATCGCAAGAGATAACTTCTCTTTCTTTCGCTAACAAAATGGCCAAATTTGATTTCTCAAATGTTACTTTTATTGAAGAAAATGGCGTTTTAGTCACTTATTCAGAAGAAATAATCGACTCATTGGCCGCCCAACTAGATTTTTCGAGTGGCTTGAAAAGAGTCTTGTTCTATTACGAAAACGAAGAAATCACCTTCGAACTTCAATATATCAATACTCCATCATCAAATGACTATATAACGCCAGCGGGTGGAAAAGTAACAATCAAGAATGTCGGAAATAGCTCAATAGTCACAGTAGATTCTTTCTTATCTTCTTGGAAAAAACCAACGGAGAACCTTGTTGGAAAAGCCGATAATCTCTTCGGAAATGTTTCTTTTTCATCTTATCGTTATGACTTTACGATTGATAGCCAATTCTCAATCCTTGAAGAAACAACAAACTTTGATATCTATAATCAATATTTACGTGTTACGACGATTAATTCCGATGACGTTCCCTATCAAACGACATACAAAAGAAAAGGCGAAAGCGATGATTTGAATATCATAGGCGTAGATGGACATAATGAAGCTGTAACCCTTGAAACAAGTAAAAAATATTCCGATTTCGCCTTAGTTGGCAAAGAAGGATTCGAATTAGATAAATTCGCTAAAATCAATTCTTCCGATAATTATTATCTCTATTTAGGATCTGATGCCCAAAAATTAGCTTACTCAGTAACTCAATCTAGCATTTTCGCTAAATATAAATGCCTAAAAATCCAAGCCAGCGTTGAAAATGAGAAAGTTACTTGGCTTCATTTCTATACTGGCATTATGCAAGATAGGGATAACCAAGAATATTTCTTCTACCGCATTGACACGAAAGTTTTAGACACGCCAAATATCATTGATGAGCAAGGAAGGAAAACACCTTCAGAAAATGATGCGAAAATCAAAGAATATCTAAATAAAATCGTTGATGGCAAATATGTTGCAACGTCGCTTGATTCAGCTACATCTAGCACCATTAGAGTCTTTACTAAAGGAGAGAATTTCTTCCTTAATGAACTACGTGGATATGATGGGGAAAATATCGGCGAGATAGAATTGGCTGAAGCATATTATTATCTTGATGGAAAAACCTATACTTTCCTCTATCACCAAAACTATGAAGTCGAACTTAGAAAAACCAGGGAAATCTCGTTAAATGAAGCGATTGATTTCTCTATTTCAAGCGAAATATTATCTTTAAAAGATTCAACCATAACAACAACTGGCGACATCATTAATTTAGGAAAGTGCATCGCCTTTAGCCAATATCCTGATTATATCGATCCTTCTTCATTTAAGATGACAATTGAAAATGAAACGATATCTTCACTTTCTTGCAGATATGGTGGAAATGGATTCTCAGGGACTGAGACAGTTTCCTTTGACTATAAAGAAACCGCTTTAGCGGAAGCTTTAGAAGCAAACATTAAGAAAGCCATTCCTTCTGAAACAGAAGATAGCACTTGGAAAGAAACCGAATCAACCGTCTGGGAAGCCTTAACAACCGTTTTTGGTGAAGAAACAGCCTTAAAAATCCCTTATCTTCCAGCCGATGTTGTTTTTGATGGATATGAAGATGATGGAGTTGCATACATTTGTGCAATGCAACAAATTGATGGCTGGATTGCTAACTACAAGGCTTTGTTACTCGATAAAGGATACGTTAGCGATGATTCCACGACGTTTAAGAATCTAACCGATAATGTACAAATCGTCGTAGGTAATGAAATGGATTCTTACGACTTCTTGCAATTTAGCAAAATAAATTAGCAAACTTCAAAAATTCCTTTGCCCAAGATTATATCTTGGGTTTTCTTTTAAGGAATTGCCTTCCTTCTTTTGCATTTGCCTCTTTTTGAAAAATACTATTAAAATACAATTGATATGAATTTTTCTTCAGCATATTCAATTTATTTCACAAACATATCCAACTGGATTTATTTCATCCAAATGGGATTATATTCCATCATGCTTGTCGTATTGGATATGGGCAAGGTAACAAAAAAGGATTTTTGGATCCCTTTGCTTAAGTTCACTTTGATTTATGCTACATATTATTTCTTAGAAGGGGTTTTCTTTTCTTTGGACGCAGCCTACATAAATTCCCATGGCCTCTTCTTTTCCACTTCTTATATATTCTTACCTTTCGTTTATATACCAATCTTCTTAAGGAAAGATGGCATTATCCATAAATTGTTGAAATTCTTCTTTTTGGCTTCAACGATTATGTTAACAAATGGCATCGGGAAGGATCTTGGAATGATTGCCGGCGCCCTTACTAACGATAATGCCTTCATTGTTGCATTTCTTAGGGCTCTTCCGTCATTTGCCTGTTTAGGTGCGGCATTCATCATTTATCGTTTCAACATAAGCAGATTTCATCATCTATCAAAGATTCAGGTAACGATGTTCTTGATTTTGTCTTTGGCATCCATCATTTTAACGATTAGCGAAAACATTCTCAGTAACAATGGCTCCGTAACTTTCACGATTGGATTGTATTTTATTTTCTTCTTTTTTTTCACCGCTCTTCTAATCGAGAATTTCCTAATGTATTTCTATTTTTACTACTCCGTTCTTCAACGTCATCAATTAATTGAAAAAGAAATGCAGGTTTCAGTTGCCGAACTAGAAAACGAAGCCTTAAAAATCAATAAGGCAAATCTCGAGGAATTAGCAAAATATAAGCACGACACGAAGAATCAATATTCTTACCTAAATGTTTTATTGGAAGAAAATAAAATCGATGACGCCAAAAAATACCTTCATGAGCTTATTGATTCCAAGCATGAATTATTTACTTCTTTTCAAACACAAAATTCCGTTATTAACGGAATAATGAACCTCGAATTAACGAAAGCTAATTTGCGAGGCGTCCAAATCCAATCAAGAATCATCATCCCGCCAATCCTGCCTTTTAAGGACATTGATTTAGTTTCTTTGATTACAAACATTATCGATAACGCCCTAGAAAACGTCTCAATGAAGGAAGAGCATCCATCAATTAAAGTTACGATATTCCTTCAAGAAGATTATCTAAGGATCTATTGCCTCAACAAAATCGATGAGAATGATAAAAAGCGTTCCATGGAAATGAAAACGAAAAAAGGCAAAAAGCATGGTTATGGGACTAAAATCATTAAAGAGATTGTCACTAGATATGGTGGTTACGTATCCTTTAAATGTGAAAATGATGAGTTTGTTTGCGATTGCATACTTGCGTTAAATGCTTCTAAAGGAGGAAACGACAAATGATAAGAATTGCCGTGGTTGACGATGATAAAAACGCCTTATACATATCATCAACATTATTAAAAGAAACCTTCGAAAAAAGGCAAGTCGAGTACGAATTGTCCTCTTTTACTTCTCCATCCGCTTTCCTAGCGACAGCCAAAGAGAAGCCTTTTGACTTAATCGTCTTAGATATTGATATGCCAGAAGAAAATGGAATCGATCTTGCAAAGGATTTTCGCAAAAAACAATTTGAAACAACGATTATTTTCCTTTCGCAAATGGAGAATCTCGTTTTTGACTGCTTTGAGGCAAGACCCTTTGGCTTTATCAGGAAAGATAAGCTATTCGAAGACTTCGAAAGGGTCATGTCCCTATATTTCGATAAAATTGCATCCAAGGGAAACGACTCTAATAAATTGCTTTTCCGCGTGAATTCCGCCTTAATTTCGATAAATTTAGATTCCATCATTTATATTGAGGCAAAAAAGAATTATCAATCAGCTTATTTAAAAGACGGGGCTGAAGCAGAGATTCGTTCTTCGATGAATGAGTTAGAAGAAAAATTAAGATCACATAAATTCATTAGAATACATAAGGGTTTTATCGTGAATATTGAATATATTAGAAGATTTGAGGGAAGGAATGTAATCATGACAAACGGTGCTTCTCTTCCAATTTCCAGAGAGAAGAAAAACGATGTGGTCGCCGAATATCTTTCCTTAACTAGCAAAAATAACGCCGTATTCCTAAATTGATTTGCATTTCGTCACTAAATTTTGGCACTTCGTAATTTCCGAAGTGCTTTTTTGTCCCCTTTTTTGACGGTTTGGCTAAATAGAAAGCGCTTTCAAAATGAAATAAATAGAATTGAGCCAACGAAAATTTCAGAAAGGAGAAAAACACAATGAAGTTATTCGTAAGAAAAGCTTTCAGGAATGCGCTAATCTTAGCGTCATTTGCTGGAGTATTAACATCATGCGGTGACGAAGCAAAAAACGATTCCGAAACATCGGATACATTGCTTAGTTTCGTTGCCGTAGAAAAAACTTCCTGGGATGCTGAGACTACTATAGGAAGCCACATCTATAAGTTTTCGCTAGATTTAAGC
>CAVKAU010000041.1:0-5021 GCA_963654035.1 bacterium
ATGTAGGAATGTCTTCATCAAATTCAACGTGCCCGCCAGGGAAATTAATTCCAGGCCAATCTTTTTTAAGGCGATTAATAACCAAAAAAGAGCCATCTTCTTTATATAACATGCACATGTTTGTAAGGATAATTTCATTTTTCATGAAATAAGACTAACACAACTTAAACAAATTAAGTAGACTTATAAAGATGAAAATTAATCTTAGTGAAAAAGAATTTATTCAATATGGATATTACCTAGATACCCTCGAAAACACTATAGACGAGGCAGATTATTTTAATGATATTCTTACCAATGGTTACGAAGTCAAAAAGAGCATTGAACCATTTAGAATCGATTGCTTGAATGTTGAGCCTTACCTCTCTAATCCTTATTTTAAAACAGTAAAGCCTTCCAAGAAGAAAATTGGAAACATAACATTAACTTACGACAAATATTTGCCTAAGCAAGGCTTTGTATATGATGAAATAGTCGTTTCCGATCCTTTCTTCGAAGAAAGAACGCCATTTGGCTTCTTCAAAAAAGAATTTTCTTATTTGGCAATCAAAGAGAATGGCGTTACTTGGATGAGCGTTACCCCTCATGAAATAAATACGATGAAGGAAAGTATCGCTAAAGCAAAAGGTCACACGACAACTTTAGGCCTTGGTCTTGGCTATTACGCTTTTATGGTTTCTAACAAAAACGAAGTATCAAAAGTAACGATAATTGAAACAAATCAAAAAATAATCGATGTCTTCAAAAAAGAAATCCTCCCCTTCTTTCCGCATAAAGAAAAAATCGAAATCATCAAAGAGGACGCATACGAATACCTTGACAAGAAAATTGACGGAGATTATTTGTTCGCTGATCTATGGCATCTTCCAGAAGATGGATTGCCAATGTATACGAAATTGTTAAATTTAGAAAATAACAATCCGCATATCGCGTTTGACTATTGGATTGAAAAATCAATGTTAGCGTTGCTACGAAGAGCAATCATTATTCTTATCGATGAAGAAAGCGAAGGATCTGATGAGAGCAGTTATAAAGAAGAATCAACTTTCTCGGACCATCTTATAAATCAAATTCATTTCATCCTTAAGGAGAAAGAGATTTCTTCTTTAAAAGATGTTGATGAACTTCTATCTTTTGAATCGCTAAAAAATATTGCTAGAAAAATGACTTTTTAAGCATTAATTCTATAGGGAAGTTCCTGTTCAATATTAAAAATAAAGGACTTTTAATAGGGATTTTTGAAAAAATAGAAAAAAGTCTCTTACCTAGGCAAGAGACTGTTTTTCATGTTTGGAAGATGTTATTATTCAGCTTCTTTATAGAGTTTTCCACCAAAGCATGCAGCTGTTGCAGCAACGAAGGAAAGTCCATAGAAGACAAGGGAAGTAATAGCAAGTGCCCATGTGGTATCTTCGGAAGCTGGGTAGTTAACAGGAATAAAGAAGATATCACCTGCAACTCCTTCTACCGTCCAAGCGATGCCAGCAATGGAAATAGCTGCGCAAGCGGCGATGATGAGGTAGCCGATTCCAGCAAATTTTCCAAGCTTTTCGCCAAATAAGACTAAGAGGATTCCGCCAATTATTCCTAAAAGGCTAAGGCAAACGACAAGAGCGGAGAGCTTGCTACCATAAAGATAGCCAGTTGTTGAATTAATCATGAAGATGATAAATCCAGGGATCAAGAGAATTGATGCGGCAAGGAGTAAATAGCTCCAAATAGTTTGTTTAGCTAAAATCTTTTTCATAATTATTTATCCTCCTTTTTCTTCTTGAAGGTTGTGAATAATGACAACCCTCCAAAGACCGCGACAAGTCCAGCGGATACGCCTATCATCGTCTTATACATGACTCTCCAAGCACATTCGACTTGAACGGTGCGGAGGGTGACGTCTGTGTTATTTAAGATATTTGAATGGCAGACGGAATAGAGAATGTATTTAATATTGGTCTTCATTGCTTCGCACATTACTGGGTAAGTAGCAAGAGTGTCAGCGTTCCAATACGTGACGGCAGAATCGACGCCAAATCCGCAGAATGCCGTTGTTCCATAAAGAATAGATTCTTTTGGAGCGGCTTTGAGGTTAACGCCAGTGAAGTCAGTGACATTATATCCATGGAAGCCCCATTCATTACGCATGATATCGACCATGACAGATTTATTTGCAGATGGTGGAACTGCGCCAATGCGGTTATAAGAGGTCATAACACCTAATGCGCCTTGAGTGTAAGTACTATCTTTGCTGCTATCATTATACCATTTAGCTGGTTTTCCTTTAGCGGTGAAGGCTTTGTTGAGGTTGCGTAATTCAAGTTCTCTTGCAGCTTGTTCGTTGAGGAAACTTGCAACGCCAGAACGATTGATTTCTTGATCGTTGAAGGCAGCGTGCTTAACATTAACAAGACAGCCTTTTGATTGAGCGCCTTGAACAATCGCAGAACCAATATAACCAGAAAGGATTGGGTCTTCGGAGAAATATTCGCCACCACGGCCATTATAGCCATGACGTTTGATATTCATGCCTGGGCCAATCATAATTGGGAGATTAAAGATAAGGGAGGTCTCGCCAAGAATTATTTCGCCATTTTCATAGGCTAATTCCTTATTCCAAGTATAGGCAATATTTGTTTGAGATGGGGTGACACGTGTGCCAAGATAGCTTCCGTTGGCAGTCTTCGCATTATCAGTATCGGTCCACGCTTCGCCTTGGTATTGTCCTTCATTGAAGGTGTGGGAATCAGATCCGCCAGGGCCGTCATCGCAATTGAATTTCGCTAAGCCGACAGAGTCGATATTTTGGAGGTTATGGAAAGCGTTAGCGGCAAAATCAAGGAATTCTGCTGGAGTTACTTGATCAACAAGTTTGTCCCAACGTGGGTCATCCCAATCAGCATCCTTGAAATCTTTTATTGTAAGTCCGTTTTTGACTCCCCATTGATATTTGGAAACATCGCCTGTTTCAAGATCGACCCAATCGCAAGTAAGAAGTTTCTTCATTCTTTCACTTGGTTCAAGTCCGGAATAAGTCTTAGGGAAGGTTCCGTTCCAGTTATTGCGTGAAAGATATGTAACGGTATCTTTTTGGAAGGCGTTCCAATCGGTTGCATAATCGCCTTCGCTTAAATGGTTGGTGATATTGACTTGATTGTCGGAGACAGAGAAAGTTCTATCATCGATTCCGCCAGTATGGCCGCTCCATTCAAATTTATAAACTTTTGATGAATCTCCGCCAAGCGCGCTATTTCCTTGCTCTGCGAAAACATTATTTAAAGCGTCGTGTGCGGATTCGCCAAGAGCAAAATAATATGTTCCATCATCGGCGATGAATGTCTTAGCGTTTGTGTAGTCATAAGAGGCGATGTTTTCAAGATCAACATGCATTGTGATCGTTTCGGATTTTCCTGCTTCAAGTTCGCTTGTCTTTTCAAAATCAACTAATTGAATCGCGCTCTTTTCGACGTTGTTATCAATATCATATTGTGTGTATGGGGTTTGAGCATAAAGCTCGATGGCATGTTTGCCAGTTACTGAACCGGTGTTCTTGACGGTGACGGTTACTTCTGCCGTCTTATGATCGCCAGAGATAGAAACGTTATCTAAGGTTTCTTCAAATGTTGTATAGCTTAAGCCATGGCCAAATGGATAAACAACTTCTTGATCGTAGCTCCATTCGCCATCGGTCGTCCCTAAAACGCCATTACCTGTTGTGTAAGATCCTGCTTTTGCAGTCTTGGCATTGGATTTTCCAGCGACAACATCGGCATATCTTGTTTCATAATAACGATAGCCAGTGTAGATGCCTTCTGCTTCAATTAAATAGCTATTGAGGTTAACTGCACCTTCTTTTGCTGAATCTGACCATGGAGTAGAATCGCCAAAGTTTTGCATCGCTGGAGCAGTGAGTCCGTTAGTAACATATACTTCGCCTAAACGTCCGGAAGGATTGATTTTTCCTTGGAGGACGTTAGCGACTGCTCTAAAGCCATAAGCGCCTGGGTAGCCAATCCACATAATGGCTGAGACATCATCATCGTCTTTAAGTTCTTTTACTTCCATAACGCAGGTCGTATTAAGTAAAACGATGACCTTTTTCGAACATGCCTTTGCTTCGGCAATCATCTCTTTTTCTTCTTTAGAAAGAGAAAGGATGTTTCCAGTTGTCGTTTCAGAACCGCAGTTTTCTTGTCCAGGGCGGAATTCTTCTTGCTCGCCACCGGTTCTTCCAACAATAACGATCGCGGCATCGGAATATTCGGCATCTTTTGATTTATAGTTTTCATCGATTGATGCTAAATAATCTGAACCATATTCGTAAACTTTGTCAGTGCCAGAAATTTCAGTGTAGGAAGGTGGGATGGCACCATAAGATTGCTTTCCCCATTCCATGTCTTTAGTGATTGTCTTATAGACGTTTTGACGGGTTGGGTTGCAATCAAGTCCTTCATCTTTGAAGCACTCAGTGATTGTGTTGCCGTTATCAACCGTGTTCTTATCGGCGATTGATCCACCGCTATTGCCATAAAATGGCGCCCAGCTTCTAATGCCAAATAAAGATACTTTTGGTTTTTCGGCTAATGGGAGGCAGTTGTTTTTGTTTTTAAGAAGAACGAAAGATTCAGCTGCTTCACGAAGTGCGAGATCTTTGTAGCCTTCTACTGCGCTTTTTGCGTTTTTGAATTGGGAAACATAGGACCAAGAATTTTCTGATCCTTCTTTTTTCTCGGTTACGATTTTGCTAGAAGTCGTGCCCCAGGTTTGATCCATTCCCTGAGGATACTTCTCGAAAATCATGCCCATGACTGTGGAGGAAGAAAGTAGCAAAACGCTTACTGCTGTCAACCCACGAAAAATTTTGGTTTTAGGCATAATGCCCTCCTTTATATTTGGGTCTAATGACTCCAATGGCCGTATTGTAAGCGTTTACAAAAAGCAAATTTTGCACTTGGCATTAATTTGCTTGATTTTTGACATTTTCAGTAAGCGCTTACTTTTTCACTGGGAAAAGGAGAGATACTTTAAAT
>CAVKAU010000042.1:0-6227 GCA_963654035.1 bacterium
GTATATAATTACTTCATGAAACGTAAGATTTACTGGTGCATTCAACAACTTAATAATATTGGTGGGACTGAAATGGTCACCCTTCAAATCATTAAAATGTTGGAGAACGACTACGAAATTCATCTAATTCCTTTTTCTAGAATTGATAAAGAAAAAATAAAATATGATTTGCCGAAGAATATCGTTCTTGAAGATATTTCTTTTAAGGACGAAATCTCTCAATTAGATTTGAACTTTGCTAAAAAATGGAACTCCCATCATTATTTAAAAGCGTTCAAACTTCTTTTTACTTGCTTACACGAATACACATTTGGGAGATTCAAATGGAGAAGAAAACTTGAAAAGATGACTTCTAAGGATGATATTTTTGTTTTTGCAAGCCAAGAGCTCCTTTTATTTGCTCCAAAAAGAAGATTCATCGTCCAGCATTTCCATTTCAATTCAAAACTATATAAGTCTTTTGTTTCTAAAATATTCAGACTTCTATCAAAGAAACCCAATTATTATATTTTCCTTACTGATGCGACTAGAAAAGCAATCGACAAAGAAGGGAAACTTCCTAGCTCCGTCATTTATAATCCATCAAGATTTTCTCGTAAGGAAAACTTTGAATATCATAATAATACAATAATGAGCGCATGTCGTTTCGAAGATCAAAAAGATCCAATGATGTTGTTAAAGGTCGCAAAAGCGTTAGATGAGAAGAAGTTAGACTATACCTTTAATATTTACGGTTCCGGCAGCATGAAACCGAAAATGGAGGAATTCATTAAAGAAAACGCTTTGCGTAACGTTCATCTTATTTCTGGAATATCTCAACTAGAACCACGTTATCTTTCTAGTGATTTATATTTGATTACTTCTAAATTTGAAGGATTCCCCTTAACTGTTATCGAAGCAAATACTCTCTCTGTCCCGACCATCTGGAAAGAGATGGGCGATCCAACAACGTCAGTAATGCAAAATGATATTAACGGATATGTAATTGATTCAAATAATCCAGATGATTTTGCAAATAAGATCATTGAATTACTCACAAACAAAGATAAATTAAAATCCCTTAAGCAAAGCACTTATTCCTTCGCGGAAAAATATCAAGAAAAGAATATTGAGCATTCATGGAAAGAACTTTTTGTGAAACTTTTTAATGAATTGAAATAATTTATAAACGTCAAATTCATCTTAAATAACAAAAAAGTGTGTTTTAAATAATCAAGGATTTATCGGAATATTTATTTAAGTTACTTAAAAAATTTTAAAAAGTTAGCATTTATCGCTAGTAAAGCGCTTTCAAAAGAGTTATCATTTCTTTCGAAGGAAATAATCTTTTCACAAGATTATGGTAAATAATATGGAAGAAAGAACCAATGAGGGCAGAACGTCTCGCTCCTATATCTCTCAAACATCAGGACTACACACAAATGACTACATCGGTTACGCTCTAGGAGATTTTGCTGGATGTCTTTGCTTTTCGACAGTAACGACAATTTTGCAAAAATATTACACCGATATCTTAGGCTTATCGCCTTTATTCATCATGCTTATGTTCGTTTTCGCCCGTGTGTGGGATGCGATCAATGATCCAATCATGGGAAGAATTGTCGATATAAGAAGGCCAGGAAAAGATGGCCGTTATCGTGTTTGGATGAAGTGGGTTGCAATTCCTTTAGCGCTTGCTACCATCCTTATGTTCTTGCCTTGGCCGGACCTTGCTAAGTCAATGGGCACGGTTGGCATATCGATTTATGCCGCTGTGACTTATATCCTCTTTGGTATGGTTTACACAATCCATCAAATTCCATATGGATCGCTTGCTTCAGTCGTCACAACCGATACAAAAGAAAGGAACAAGCTTTCTGTCTTCCGCTCTGCTGGCGCTGCATTAGGATCTTTACCAATTCTCGTTCTTACAATGTTCTATGCAAAAGGAGTAGTTGATGAGAGTGGAAATAAAGTGATCGGTGAAAACGGAAAACAACTTACGCAAGTTCAATATCCATACATCATCATCGGTGTCTCAATTCTTGCTATTATTAGCTGCATTCTCTTATTTGTTGCGTATAAAAACAACAAAGAAAGAGTTGTCGCTAAACCTGCCGAACATAAGAAAGGCGAAACTTTAAAAATCGCAAAAACCCTATTAAAAAACCGCTCTTTTCTTGCTGTATGCTTAACTGGCCTTCTTCTTTTAGCCGGTCAAATGTTCACCCAATCCTTCTATACTTACCTCTTTAATGATTTGTTTGCCTCTAACTGGATGAACCTTGCTTCACAAGCCTGCACTTATGGCCCAATGGTCATTCTCATGCTTTTCGCTGGCAAATTAGTTCGTAAATACGGCAAGAAAGAAATCTGCGCCTTAGGCGCTATTTTAGCCGCTATTCCTAACTTCGTTTTAATCTTCTTGAAAGATATTGTTGTCAAATATCCATTTATCTTTTTGGGAGGCTGCTTAATTAGTGGTATCGGCCTTTCAATCATCACGTTGGAGATTTGGGCTTTAGCCACTGACGCAATTGATGATGTTGAAGTAAAGACAGGTTTACGTAACGATGGATCAAGCTATTCCGTCTTCATGTTCTTCCGTAAATTAGGCCAAGTTGTCGCAGCCGTTGCCGTTAACGGAGCCCTCTTAGGAATGAATTACAAATCAGGCTCTGGCCAAGTTCAAACGATGGAAACCTTAAATGTCATGTACTACATGGCAACCGCCATCCCAGCTGCCCTCTTCCTTATAATGGGAATCGTCTTATTACTCATCTATGGCTTAAGCAAGAGAAAGACTGACGAATTACAAGTTCAAAAAGAACAATTACTTGCAAGACAAGCCGCTAATAATGAGATAATTATTGGTGGAGATAACCAATAATATGATAATTAACACCTCTTTAGGTAAAATCAAAGGAAACGAAAGGGAATCCTGCTATGAATATTTAGGGATTCCTTTTGCTAAAGCCGAACGTTTTAAATACGCCAAAGAAATTGATTATCTTGGAAATGAATTTGATGCTACAAAATTTGGCGATGCCTGTATCCAAAAAAGATGTTGGTACGCTCATTTAGAAGTTCCTGAGAGGATGTTCTATCACAAAGAATTTCGTGAAGGAATTGAATTCAATTACTCCGAGAATTGTTTGAATCTAAATATCTATACGCCAAAAGAAAAAGGAACGTATCCTGTTTTAGTTTTCATTCATGGTGGCGGATTTGATAGCGGAGCTAATTCTGAATCCGCATTTGATGGCGAAGCTTTTGCTAAAAAAGGCATAGTCACGGTATTCATCCAATATAGAGTTGGAGTCTTTGGCTATTTTTGTCACGAAGAAATAGAAAAAGAATTCGGACATGATGGAAATTTTGGCTTAGACGATCAAATTGTCGCTCTAAAATGGATTAAAAAGCATATAAGCGATTTTAATGGCGATCCAACAAACGTTACGGTCGCTGGGCAAAGCGCAGGTGCGATGTCCATTCAATCGATGTTACTTTCAAAAAAATGCGAAGGGCTTTTTCAAAAAGCAATAATGATGTCGGGTGGAGGACTCTTTCCTTCCATGGGCACGCCAAAGCCAGTTGAAGAAAGAAGGGAATACTGGCTTAACGTAATGAAAGAATGCGGTTGTTCTTCCTTAGAAGAATTTAGGAAGATTGAGCCAAAGAAAATCTTCGACGCGCTTGAAACAATTAAACCAGCAAGAAAGGACAATCAAATTTCCACAATGACGATGGTTGATCGTTATTACTTAGCGACTACCCAAGAAGAACTTTTCAAGAAGAAGATTAACATTCCAACGATAATCGGTTTCACAAACAATGATATGTTCACCCTAGTTCTAGCCATGATGGCAATCAAATACGCAAAAAGAGAGGATGCGTATGCTTATTATTTTGATGTTGATGCAAAAGGAGATAATAACAAAGCGTTCCACTCTTGTGACTTGCGTTACGTTTTTGGCACACTAGATAAATCCTGGAGACCATATGACGAAAACGATAAGAAGGTCTCTGAAATGATGATTGAATATTTTGCTAATTTCCTTAAAAACGGAAATCCTAATGGAGAAGGTTTGCCATTATGGGAGAAAAAGAAAGGAAAAGCTCTTCGAATTAGAACAGATAGTACTAAAATGAGTAGACCTAACTATTGGTCTTTATTAAAAAATACTTTTGCAGGTGATCCAAAATGAAATATCAGCATTCATTCAAACTAATTGATAAAACTCCATCAATGAGGCTCTATGAAGCAGATGGCAAATTTGTTCAATTAGATTTCTTTAAACACGTTTTACGTGTGGCAATTTATGAAAAGAAAGAAGATCTTTTTCCAACTTTTTCTGTTTGTCCTGGAACAAGTTCAATGCCTAAATTTGGCCGTGAAAGACTCTCTAATGAGGGGTTTGAAACTCTAGTTCAAGCCAAAGACAATGATTTTAAAATCGATGACATTGACATTCATCTAGATTTGAATAATTTCTTTTTACATTACCTAAAGAATGGAAAACCATTTTTCCATGACCGCGAAATCCTTGCTTACAACTTTGAAGGAGAGATGGGTGAAGGGTCTTATCATTATCTTTCAAGAGAAAAGAACGAACACATTTATGGGCTCGGTGATAAAACTGGTCCAGTTAATAAAAATATGTGTCATTTCAAGTTAGAGACTTTTGACGCACTAGGTTTCAATGCCAACTGCAGCGATCCTCTCTATAAACAAATACCGTTTTATATTTGTAAGAACAGCGTTGGAGCGTATGGTGTTTTCTATGACACATATTCAAACGGTGAAATAGATTTTGGCCATGAGCATAATAACTATTACGAGACATATAAATATTTCCGTTGCGAAGAAAATGCCCTGGTCTATTACGTTATTTTTGGTTCGGTTGAAGAAATAGTCGAAAGATTCACTTATCTCACTGGAAAGTCGTTTTTACCGCCTAAATGGAGTTTCAAATATTGCGGATCGACAATGGCTTATACTGATTCAGATAATCCTTTAAAATCATTCAAAGAGTTCCAAAACAAACTCAAAGAATACCAAATTGATTGTGGTGGTTTTTATCTATCTAGCGGCTATACTCAGATTGGTGATAAGCGTTGCGTTTTCCACTGGAATAAAGAAAAATTCCCTGACCCAAAAGGCTTCGCGGATGAATTTAAAAAAGAAGGAATCAAGTTCCTCCCAAATATTAAGCCTGCTTTCTTAACGACTCATCCATTATATGAATACATCAAGGAAAGAGGGTGGTTTTTGCATTATTTAGATGGAAAACCATATGTATTTCCTTTCTGGGGAGGGATGGGAAGTTATCTAGATTTCACAAACGAAGGCGCTTATGATTTTTGGAGCAAATGCGTTAAAGAAAATCTTGTTGATTTAGGCTATGAATCAATCTGGAATGACAATAATGAATACGATATCCATGATGAAGGAGTTTATGCGGCAGGATTCGGAAAACCAATAAAGGCAAAATTGATTAGACCATTATTCTCCTTGCTTATGGTTAATTCATCTAATGCGGCTGTTCCACAAAATAAAAGACATATGGCTGTGACACGTAGTGCACCAGCTGGCTTCCAAAGAATTTGTCAAACCTGGACTGGCGATAATCAAACTTCCTTTGAAGATTTCCGCGGGAACCATAAGATGGCAATGACATCTGCTTTAAGCGGGTTTACCTTTATCGGCCAAGATATTGGAGGATTCGCTGGAGAAAAACCTGATGAGGAACTTTTCCTTCGCTGGATTGCTTATGGCATATTCACCCCTCGCTTTACTTTGCATTCATGGAATCCTGATGGATCTTCCACAATGCCATGGCTCTATCCAGAGCTAAAAGAGAAAGTGATGAATCTTTTCGCTTTAAGAAAGAAGCTTTTGCCATACATATATTCTTCGGCTATGGAAGCAATAGAAACCTACCATCCACTTATCTATCCGGTATTTATGAAATATCCATCATTCGATGAAGAAAGCGATCTCTTCTTCCTTGGAAATAATCTTTTAGCTTGCCCAATATTTGATAAAGGAATGAAGGAAAAAGAGGTAAACCTCCCTGAAGGCAATTGGTATTTAAACGGAAAGCTAGTAAACGGGTTCATTGAAATCAAAAATGAACCAGGAGATCTTCCTATATATTTCATCAAAGAAGGATCGGTCATTCCGCTTGACAAGGATGGTGAAACAACCTTTGAGATATATCCTTTAGCTGAAGGAGAATTTAAAT
>CAVKAU010000043.1:0-2762 GCA_963654035.1 bacterium
TTGATGGGGTTCATAGAGGCCATTTCGAGCTTATTAAAGTGGCAAAAAAAGAAAAAAATTCCGTTGGAGTCTTACTTTTTGATGAAAATTTAGGACGATTTTTACCTAATGCGAAATCGGGATATGAATTAACTTTGCTTTCTGAAAAGTTGAATCTTTTTGAGAAATATGGGGTTGATGTGGCATACATCGTCCATACCGATAAAGATTTTTTAAATTTACACAAAAATGAATTCATTTCCGAAATCCTCCTTAAAATCAATCCAAAAAAGATTGTTGTTGGCACGGATTACACTTTTGGCTATAAAAAAGAAGGAACGATTATAGATCTTGAACGTTATTTTGAAGTTCTTGCTTGCCCCTTGCTAGAAGATGAAAACGGAAAGATTTCCACTAGAACAATTATTTCTCTCCTTGAAAAAGGAGACATTAAAGGCGCCAATGCTCAACTAGGATATCTCTATTCGATTGCCGGAAAGGTTACCCATGGCTTTGAAAACGGACGGAAAATTTCTTATCCGACCGCGAATGTCGAAGCGCCATCAGAAAAAATGATGCCAAAAGTAGGAGTTTATGCCGGTTTTACTGAAGTGGATGGCAAAAAATATGAATCAATTATCAATATTGGAAACAATCCAACTATTGGCAAATTAAAGAAAAACATCATCGAAACTCATTTATTGAATTTTGACTCTGATATATATAATAAGGATATAAGGATATCTTTCTTAGATTTCATTCGCGATGAAAAAAGATTCTCTTCCCTAGATGAGTTAAAGAAACAATTAGACGAAGATTCAAAATATTTCATAAGCAAATAAAAAAGGAACCTCTTATCGGTTCCTTTTCTCTTTTATTTATTTAATGCTTCTTTTTCAGCTTTTTTATGAGCGTCAAATTTCTTTCTTTCCGATGTGTCAAGAATTCTCTTTCTCATTCTTATCGCATGAGGCGTGATTTCAACGAGCTCATCGGAATTGATATAGTCAAGGCATGCTTCGAGCGTCATTTTGCGTGGAGCCTTTAAGACAATCATCATTTCTCTAGTTGAAGAACGGACGTTAGTCATTGGTTTCGCCTGAGTGCAGTTTACGGCTAAGTCCACAGGATAACGATGCTCCCCGACAATCATCCCTTCATAGCAAATATCGCCAGGTACAACGAACATTGTGCCGTGTTCTTCGACTTTTTGTAAAGCATAAGAAGTGGCTGGATTTTGTCCTTTATCAGTGGCGACAAGAACGCCAATGTTTCTTTCTCCGATATCGGTTTTGATCATTGGGCGATAGTCCTTGAACATATGGTTGATAATTCCATAGCCCTTTGTCATTGTCATGAAATTGGAAATGAAGCCAATTAAGCCGCGTGATGGGATAACATAATTCAAACGAGTGTTAAGACCATTGTCGTTCATGTCGATAAGAGTGGCGCCTCTTTCACCAAGCGTCGTCATCATATCGCCAACGAATTCGTTTGGAACATCGATTTGCAAATCTTCAAACGGCTCGCATTTGACTCCATCGATGACTTTAGTAATAACTTGAGGTTTAGAAACTTCAAGCTCGTATCCTTCACGACGCATTGTTTCGATAAGAACGCCCAAATGGAGCTCTCCACGACCGGAAACAACCCATCTTTCAGTATTTGGAATACGAGAATATTTAAGAGAAACGTCTCTTTGTGTTTCTTCATAAAGTCTTTCTTCAAGAACGCGAGCGGTTACTTTTTTACCATCTTGCCCTCTTAAAGGAGAGGTGTTTGTGCCGAACTCCATTTGAAGGGTTGGCTCATCGACGCGGAGAATAGGCAACGCTTCCAAGCCTTTTGAATCACAAACCGTATCAGAGACGCCCATATCAGGAAGACCGGCGATTCCACAAATATCTCCGGCTTCAACTTGGTCAACTTCATTTTTGTTCATTCCGTAGAAGGTATATAACTTCATGACTTTGAAATTAACCGTGCTTCCATCTTTTCTAATGTCCGTCACGGTATCGCCAACGTGAACGTGTCCCCTTCTAATTGTTCCAATGCCGATTCTTCCAACGAAATCGTTATAATCGAGTAAAGCTGATTGCCATTGGAATGGCTTCTCAGGTTCACATTTAGGGGCAGGAATGTTATTGATGATTAAGTCAAATAAGCAATCCATGCCTGGTTTTTGAGTGGCTGGGTTTGGATCAAGAGAGGAAGTATTATTCAAGGCTGATACATAGCAAACAGGGAATTCAAGCAAATCTTCTGGCGCTCCGAGTTCAATCAACAAATCAAGAACTTCATCAACGGCTTTTTGCGGATTGGCATTTGGGCGATCGACTTTGTTGATGACAACAATTGGCTTGATGTGGTTTTCCAAAGCGTTTTTAAGGACAAAACGCGTTTGTGGCATCGTTCCTTCGTATGCATCGACTAAAAGCAAGCATCCATCGACCATATGCATAATTCTTTCGACTTCGCCACCAAAGTCAGCGTGCCCTGGAGTATCAACGATATTGATTTTCGTGTCGTTATATTTTACGGCAGTTGTTTTGGCAAGAATTGTAATACCTCTTTCATGCTCTAAAGGATTTGAATCGAGCATTCTATCCTTGATTTCTTCGTTGTCTCTAAAAGTGTGAGAAGAGGTTAAAAGGGAGTTGACCAATGTTGTTTTGCCATGGTCAACGTGGGCGATAATCGCAATATTACGCATATTCATAGATGTTTCCTCCTTGAAAACAGCAAGTAAGATTTTATTCTTACGCACGCGTATAGGCAATAAC
>CAVKAU010000044.1:0-2076 GCA_963654035.1 bacterium
GCAACGTTTACAAAAGTCTCATTGAAAAGATCCTCGAGAGATATGAAATAGAAGACATGTACAAAAAATATTATTACGATTATTTTCTTTCGGGAATTAGGGCAATTATCGTTAGATGGCTCTTTGAAGACTGCGTCATGGATGTTAAAACTGTTGCTGATTTAATTAAAAAGTTAGTTGGGCATGGCAAGAATGAAGAAGTTGATGAACAAAAAACTCAGTAAAGCAATAACATTGTTTTCAATCATTTCGACATTGCTGTTCGTTTTATTTAATGCCGTAACAGGAATCTTGCACAAAACTTCGTGGAATCTAGCGATTTCCGTTTATTATTTCCTTTTGCTGTTATTGAAGGTGCTTTTGACTTTTTCCTCTAATAAATTTGAAAACGATGACAAGAAAATAAGAACGGCTTATATTTTTTCTTTTGCTTTTCTTTTATTACTGAACATATCTTTAATTGGTCCTGCGATCATATTGGTTAGGAATAGCAAGATGATTCACGCTGATAAAATAAGCTCCATTGCCGTGGCAACCTTTGTCTTTTCAAGACTTGTGATTTCGATTATTGGCTTAAAGAAAGGCGTTTTAAAAGATGATCTATTGCAAAAGCAGCTAAAAATAGTAAGTTTTGTGAGTTCAATCGTTTCGTTGATTGTTCTTGAAAATACACTCATAAACGTTCATGGTTCCATGGATGGAGGGATTTATATTTTGTCATTTACGACAACATTCGGATTGCTACTGACCTTGCTTATAGTAATTGTCTTTTCCTTTATTAAAAACTTAGAACTAACATGGAAAATGCATGATAATTAAAAAGCGATAACATTCAGCTTGAAGACAGATAAATATAACTATTAAGATTCCTTAAAATAAGTTTGATACATTGCGATCGAACTTTTTTATTTGGCATCGAGTTTTTTTGATTTATACAAGAATAAGAAAAGGCCGGTGGAATTGGAGGAAACGTCATTTTCATCATTTTCGCTTTTACAAGTATTTGATAGGGAAATAACGTTGAATCCGTTATAATCAAAAAGGAGGTTAGGAAAATGAGCAAAGAATTAGGCGCGCCTACAATTCGTTTTCTTATTGAAACGCTAAGAGGAGGCGAAAGGACATATAGTGATAAGATCACAAAAATAATCGATGAAATATTCGAAGAACTCAAGAAAGTTAAAACTTCTGGCAAAGACGATCGGAAAGAGCTTTGGCTTAAAGCGGGCCGTGGAAGCATAGACGAATACGGCGATTACGATGATTTTAAAGATGAAGGCATCGTAGGAAATAGAACCGAGTTTGAAGATATGTGGAATGAAGAATATCCCGATAAGGAATATTGGTTCAAATTCGTTAGTTTCTCAGCAGAAGATGGGTACCGCGCTATCTTTTTAGGGCGCGAGCTCATTTACCAATCACTGACATTCAAAGAAAGCTACCCCTTCGATGGCGAACAATTCGAAGAATTTTTCAATTGGATAAAAGATGCTGTTTCTGCCTCTATCAAAAGATTGGAAGAAGGCACATATAACGATGATGTTGAAACTAATCTAGACGTTTATGAAAGAAGAGGAATTATCTCTAGAAAAGACTATTATGAAGCCCTTCCAGAAGAAAAAGAGGGTTATCTTTCCGAAATTAGCGAAGATGAAATAAATAAATTCCTTTCTTATATCGCCGAGCAAAAAGGAAATGACCCAGTTGGAAGATATTTGCCTTCTATGACTGCAAATGCTTTTTATATGTATTGCTCTCTTGGATATAAGGCAAACAAATATGATCGTATAAAAAGGTTAGCCACTCCAAAAGAGCAATATTATGCGATGGCTGACGGAAGAGAATATGATTTGAAAGATATCGACGGAGATTCGCCAGAAGCTTTCGAGAAATGGTATAACGACGAAGACAATCGCGGTGGTCATCCATATGAGGTATGCGCCGGAGGAAATTCAACGCATATAGATCTTTATGTAATGAAATGCGAAAAAGGATATTATCTTGGCTTGGGCGGAAAATCCTGGGGAAGATCGATAGAAACTATTAAATTCTATAATGCCTTACGCGATAACGGAG
>CAVKAU010000045.1:0-6023 GCA_963654035.1 bacterium
TGCTACTTTCAGAATATTGATATGTGTTTATTAGCTTTGTGAAATTTCTACTAATCTAGGGTAATTGATTATTTTGAATGATGATTGCCCTACTTTTTCAATTACTCTTTCATTCATTAGTTCCGCTAATTTCCTTGAAACTGTTTCAGGCCTAAGAGATACGTGTGCGGCTATATCTTCGAGTTTGAGTTTTACTATATTTCCATTAATGTGATTCAAACGATAAAGGAAAAGGCGAGCGATCTTCGCTTTAGGATCAGAGACGGAAAGAATGAGATTTCTTTCGTTTGCGTCATGGAGTTTCTTTGATAGCAAAGCGATTATCTCAATTGCTGAATGAGTGTCTTGAATTAAGGATTCTAAATCTTCTCTATACATTCTTCCGACGATAACGTTATCAAGGCAAACGCCTGAATATGGGTATGTAATGGTTTTCTTTCCTTTTAAGAAGACGGATATCCATAAGGTATCACCTGCTGAAAAAATAGAAACGATTTGTTCCCTGCCATCTGGATCATAGGTTGCAAGTTTGATGTTTCCTTTACGAATGATATATAAGGAGTTGGCAATTTCGCCTTCTTTGAAAATGATTTCTCCTTTTTCATAAGAAGTGAAAATCATTTTCGAAAGGATTTCTTTTCTTACATCATTTCCAAGTTCTTCTAAGAAGGAAGGAAACTGCTTAGAGCACTCTTCAAGGATTTTTTCATCAAACAAAGTCTTCATAAGGTTTTGATTTCTTTTTCCGAGGAGAAGAATTCCTTCATGAGAATTGACATATCTTCCACGTCTTTGATTCCGCAAAGCTCATTGCATGAATGCATGGCAAGTTGAGGAATGCCTATATCAAGCGAGTTGATGGATACTTGATTGTTAGATAAGTTTCCAAGCGTAGATCCTCCTCTAAGATCGGAGCGATTTGTGTAATCTTGAAATGAAATATTGGCTTTTTGCACGAGATTTTTGAAATTTGCCACGCTTAAAGCATCGCTTGTATATTTTTGATCGGCGTTATATTTAATAACGATTCCGCCATTGAGCAATACGGAAGTCGTTTGATCGGTCAATTCAGGATGATTTGGATGATTTGCGTGAGCGTTATCAACGGAAACTAAGAGGGATTTAGCAATGATTTCGCGATATTCGACACCTAAAGAAAGAGAAATTCTTTCTAGTGTATCCGAAAGGAAGGTTCCATAAGCCCCTTGTTTTGTGAGGGAGCCCACTTCTTCATTATCGAAAGCGCAATAAACGTTGAAATATTTTGGAGAAGCATCGAGGAACCCTAAAAGAACGCTGTAAGTAGAAGATAAATCATCAAGCTTTGGCGAAGAAAGGAATTCTTTATTTAAGCCAATGAGCTTGGCTTTGTCGCGATTATAAAGAAATAAATCGAAAGAGAGAATTTCTTTTGCTTCTGGTATATTCCTCAAAAGATAGTTGTTGAAATTAAAGTCTTTTTCTATTCCAAGCATCGGAATCATGTCTTTTGCTGCATTGAAGGTATAGCCACTATTTATATTGCGGTTGAAATGGATACAAACATTGGGTATGCAAAGAAGATCTTCATCAATATTTAGTAAGGCGCTTGCTAATCCACCGTTTTGATTTAAATAGAATACTCTTCCAGCAAAAGAAAGGGGCCTATCAAGCCATGGGGAATCAATCATTCCGCCATATGGCTCGACGTTAAGAGAAACGATATTCTTATAATTAATAACTGGGTTTGGTTTTATTTTGAAAGTTGGTGAATCCGTGTGCGAAGCGGAAATTCTAAACGAAGATTGCTTAGGATTTGAAGGGACGTTAAAAGCGATTATGGCCGTTCCGTTACGAATAACGTAATAGTTTTCTCCCTCTTTGAGAGAGAAAGACTTATCTTCTTTAAGCTCAATATAGCCTTTCTTATCTAATTCATCTTTGATGTTGCTGACAACATGGAAAGGGCTATAAGACTTATTTAATAATTCAATGACTTTTTCTGAATAAAGCATATACGTATCTCCTATTTTGATTGTTGGAAGATGGAACGAAGAACTTCTTCTCTAAATTCATCATCCATGCGATGTTTCTCGCTCTTAACATTATTGGCTATATCCAATTGCTCTTGAATTAAGCAAGTGAGAACGTCAATCGCTAAGTTTTTAACTCCATCATTATTGATGATAAGGTCGGCATATTCACTAGAAGGTTTGACTATTTCATCATACATTGGCTGAACCGTTGAAAAATACTGGGTGACGATATTTTCAAAAGTTCTTCCTCTTTCGTTAGCGTCACGAATGATGCGACGGAGGAATCTTCTTTCTGCTCCAGCTTGAATGAAAACTCTCAAATCGCCAAGGTTTCTTATTTGTTTATCAACCAAAGCCATGATCCCTTCGACAAGGACGACTTTCTTTGGAACGATGATCTCGGTTTTATTTGAACGAGTCAAGGTAACAAAGTCATAAATTGGCTTCTCAATTGGCTGATCATCTTTTAAAGAACGGATTTGTCTTCTCATTAATGGCCAATCAAAGGCTTTTGGGTGGTCATAGTTAACCTTATATCTTTCGGCTAGAGGCATATCTGTTTGATCGAGGTAATAATCATCCATCGTCATTCTAGTGATATTTTCTTCACCGACGTTTTTAAGAACTTCTTGCGTGACAAAAGATTTTCCAGATGATGAACCGCCGCCAACTAAGATTATTCGTGCCATATAAATACTTCCTTATTAACGGCTCATATTATACAAAACCTAGTGATTCATTACTTCTATATTTTGATTTAAATCAACAAATATACGTAGAAACAATCATTTCTCAAAATTTAAGGCTATTTGGATTCAGTAAGAAATCCTTGATGCCCGTAAAAAGATAGTCTTTTTTCTGAATATCTAGGTTTCATGCTTTTGCCTATGATGACAATCTTTTAAATCAAACGTTCATTTCAAAAAAATCTAAATAATTTTTAAGGCAAATTAACGAGATTTGATTTTAGTGGTAGATCTACCACTTTTATTAAATGATTGTTTGTACAATAAAAATCCCCTAGTTGTTAGCTAAGGGATTGGCTTATTTACATTTTCTCGACGGGAAGAATTTCTTCATCGATTGCTTCAGCTTTTTCGATGATTACAGGTTTGTAAGGTTTGTCTGCGTGATTCTTATCAACAGCAGCAATCTTATCAACGACATCCATTCCTTCGATTACTTTTCCAAATGCCGCATATTGCCCATCAAGGAAAGTATCATCGGCATCGCAAATAAAGAATTGGGAACCAGCTGAATTAAACATTTGCGAACGCGCCATTGAAAGAGTTCCTCTTTTGTGTGAAAGAGTGTTCTTAACGCCATTGGCACGGAATTCTCCTTTAATGGAGTATCCTGGTCCGCCTGTGCCATTGCCAATTGGATCTCCTCCCTGAATCATGAATCCCTTGATTACACGGTGGAATGTTAATCCATCATAGAATCCGTTTAAGACTAACGAAGCAAAGTTATTTGCGGATATTGGCGCATTGTCTCTGTCTAATTCGATTTTTATATCGCCAAAATCCTTGATATGTAAAATGATCATAATATGTACCTCTTGAATATTATATTGAAGTAAAAGAAAAATATTTCAATTCTTTTTTTGTTTTACTGCTTTTTTGTTCGAAAAAAAGACTACCGATTTCTCGATAGTCTTAAGTTCATCGAAAGCTTATTTTCCGGATGTTTCTGGTTCAGATTCGTTTGAAGCTGCTTCTTTTTTCATCTTGTAGCCGCGGATGCAAACCCAAGAGATGCCAGCAAGGCAAGCAACGCCAACTGCGACATTGAGCGTGATGAGCCATTTAGCCCATGTTGGAGTGATAGGAACAATCTTCGTATCTTTGGAAAGCCCGTTCATTGCGACGGAATTAGCAATAGCATAAAGAACGTGGTGTGAAGCGTTACGGAGATAGGTCATGATTTGTGGATCATTTTCATATCCATCGATGAGATATCTCGTTTCGTTGTTATTCATCCATAAATCAGTGCCAGCTTGCAAGCCTTCTTTGATGCCCATATAGTTAGGGAGACCGGCGTTATCGGTGATGATGCAGCCTTTGAATCCCCATTCTCCACGTAAGACGTTTTGTTGGAGGTTGGTATGATGCCCGCACCAGGTAGTTCCAATACGGTTGAAAGCGTTCATGATGCCATTGGCTCCACCTTCTTCAACAGCCTCTTTAAAGGCAGGGAGGTAAATTTCACGGATTGCTTGTTCGTTAGCGAAGGTAGAAATACCATCTTTTGAACCTTTGATGCCATTCGTTTCATCAATGACTCCTTCGCCATCGTTTAAGGCAAAGTGCTTAACGTATGTGATTAAGCCTTTTGATTGGGCTCCCTTAACGGTTGCTGAGCCAATCTTTCCAGAAAGATAGCTATCTTCTGAATAATATTCGAAGTTACGGCCAGCATAAGCAGTTCTATGCGTATTCATAGCTGGGGCATACCAAGCTTGAACGTTAGCAAACATTGCATCATTTCCAACTGCAACGCCCATCTCTTCAGCAAGATCGACATTCCAAGTTGAAGCAATGACAACTTCGGTTGGATAAGCCATTCCTTGTGAACCACCGATTAAGGTTGCAGAAATTCCTGCAGGACCGTCTTTTGCTGTGGTTGCTGGAACGTTCAATTCTGGGTTGGCTGGGTTACCATATCCGCCTAAACGAACGGTCTTAAGCATGTTTTCAGCAGTAAGATTATCTAAGAAATCCTCCCATGCTGTTGAATCATATTCTTCGCCGATTAAGGTTGCAAGGTTAAGGCCAGATTTTGTCGATGTGGCAGTCTTAGGCATGGTATAACTTGCCTTATCTTCGATATATTGTGGAGCTAAATCCGCAATAAGGTCGGCAGAGAAAGTCTTGTATCTTTCGCCTTTCTCATCGGTGCGATCAGCAAAGGCAACAGGATATGTTCCAGTCCAATCATTACGAGAAAGGTAATTGATGTTTGCTCCATCAGAGTAATGTTTGATATCAGCCTTTTCGAATTGGTTGGTGATGCTAACTCCAGTTTTTGCATCTTTGGAATAGGTCTTTGTATCTAAAGAGGAATTTGTCCACTTGTAAGCAAAGGATGAATCTCCTTCAGAAGTCATTCCATCAGCCTTGAGTTTTCCTTTTGCCGCTAAGATGTTGTTTAAAGCGTCGTGGGAGTTTTTGCCAACTGAAATGTAATAGTCGCCTGCATCAAGAATATAGGTTTTAGCAGTCGTATAGTCATAAGAAGCGAAATCTTCTTTCTTTACGTCGATTGTAACGCTAACTTCTTTGCCTGCATCAATCTTTTCGGTTTTAGCAAAGCCAACTAATTCAACTGATGATTTTTCGACTTTATTAGTGACGTCATAGTCTGTATATGGCGATTGACCATAAATTTGAACTACTTCTTTGCCAGCAACATTGCCGGTGTTTTTAACAGTAAGTGTAACTTTGAAATCATCACCATTCTTTGCGACTTTGAAATTTGAATATTCAAAGCTCGTGTATGAGAGACCATAGCCGAATGGATACATGACAGTTGAAGCATAGTCATATGTTCCAACGTTGTTACGATTAAGGACTTTGTCTTCATAGCGCGTCTCATAATAGCGGTAGCCAACATAAATGCCTTCCTGATAAAGGGCATATTGGTCTGCTTCATTGACATATCCAGCATCAGTTGGCTTATTTTCAATCCAGAAATTTGATCCGGCATTTACGGCAGCTGGGGCAGAATCCGCATCGTAGGCATATGTATCAACCAATCTTCCTGATGGATTTATTTTTCCAGCAAGGGCTTCGCCGATTGCATACATGCCAGTTTGACCAACTCCACCAACCCAAAGGGCCGCTTTAACGTGGTCATATTGGTTGAGCCAACCTAATTCAAGAGCGTTATTGGCGTTAACTAAGATAACGACTTTTTCGAATTTGGCGTTAACTGCATCGAGCATGTCTTTTTCTTCGGTGCTAAGTTCAAGATAGGAGCCAACATTTCCTTCGACTCCTTTTGTTT
>CAVKAU010000046.1:0-4207 GCA_963654035.1 bacterium
AAGCAAAGTCACTTTCTTTGGCTACAATAGTGTGGATGTGGCCCTCGGTGGCACAGGATCTGGTGGCGTTTCCTCCTCAGAAGAGAGAAAGGTTACTCTCCAAAAAGCATGCAAAAATGGGGTTGATGTCAAACTTGACGCTAACCAAGCGATGTTTGACTTCTATCAAGACAAATACGATAACAAAGTCGGCTGGAAGGAAGTAAAGAGCTGGGGTGGAACATCCCTCAACTTCCGCGTTGTCAATAACATCAATGAAATTAACGCCTCTGAATTCACAAGTACCGAAACCAATACGTTTACCACTTATGGTGATGCTGCAATATTCATCTTATCAAGAATCGGTGGTGAAGGAAGTGACTTAAATGCTGACTATCTCTCTTTAAATGACGATGAAAAGAGTGTCCTTCAAGCAATGGCGGAGGGCCCATTCAAGAAGAGAATCGTTCTCGTGAACACTTTCAATACCCCAGAATTAGGTTGGTTAGATGAATATGACATTGACGCTTGCCTTTATATAGGAGGTCCAGGAGAAGTTGGACTTGACGCTGTCACCGATATCCTTGTTGGAAGAGCAAATCCTAGCGGACATCTTGCCGATACTTATGCATATGATATCGAAAGCGCTCCTTCTACTCCAAACTTTGGCGATTTCACCTATTCAAATTTAGATGATATCGTTAACAAAGATTCATCTAAATACCTTGTCTACAAAGAAGGCATCTATGTTGGATATCGTTACTATGAAACAAGATATGAAGATCTCGTTTTAGGAAATGGCAACGCTTCATCAAATAATGGCGCTGTTGCTTCTAGTGGAGCTTGGGACTATTCAAAAGAAGTTCAATTCCCATTTGGTGAAGGGCTTTCTTACGCTAGTTTCGAGCAAAGCTTAGATGAAGC
Organism: bacterium; assembly: GCA_963654035.1. GTDB lineage: Bacteria > Bacillota_I > Bacilli_A > RFN20 > CAG-826 > UBA4951. The sequence goes on from CAVKAU010000046.1 coordinate 904, forward strand.
AAAGGTCAATTTCGAGAAAAAGAGCGCAACATTCAAAGTCACAGTCAAGAATACTTCCGATAAATATGCCGGAAAAGACGTTATCGAATTATATGCTCAAGCCCCATACACAAAAGATGGAGTAGAAAAATCCGCTCTCCAACTCGTTGGCTTTGCAAAAACTGACGAACTTGCAAAAGGCGAATCTAAGCAATATGAAATCAATGTCGATTTAACAGATCTTGCTTCATACGATTATGAAAACAACAAGACCTACATCTTAGATAGCGGCGATTATTATTTCTCCATTGGCAATAATGCTCATGACTCTTTAAATAACATTCTTTCCAAAAAGAGCTTAACCTCTGAACAAAGAGGAAGAATGGATGCAGAAGGCAATCCAAACAAAGCTTATAAAGCCACAAAATCTAACTTTGATAAAGATGAATATCGTCTTTCCACAACAAATAAGACAATCACAAACCAATTTGAAAGTGCTGATTTAAACTACTACACAAAAGGCACCGATCAAGAGGTCACCTATCTTTCAAGAAGCGATTGGAATTCAACTTATCCAAAGAAGATCGAAACGCTTAAAGCAACCGATACGATGCTTAAGGAAATTGCTTCTTATTATTCCGAAAAAACTGATGGAACAACAGTCCCAACCGCTTATGAAAAGGGATCTAGCGATACTTCTTCAATCACCACCGGTGCACCACAAACCTACACATTAGCAATGATGATTGGCGTTGATTATGATGATGCAAATTGGGATAAGTTACTCGATCAACTCACAATCCAAGATTACCTCGATTCAACCTCTCAAGGAAGAAAAGAGCTTAAATCCGTTGGCTTAAATGCCACAACTGCAGTCGATGGACCTGCCGCTTGGACAAAATCTAACTATATTGAAGATTACACCGTTCAATATGACGCAGAAAAGGTTAAGAAAACCGATGAACTCACCGTTTCTTATCCAACCGAAACAATTCTTGCTGGAACTTGGAACACTCCTCTTCTTGAAGAAATCGGAAATTCCTTCGGTGAAGAAGGACTTTGGGGTGGCGGAGTTGGCTGGTATGGCCCAGGCGCTAACACTCATAGAACCGCTTTAGGCGGAAGAAACTTCGAATATTATTCCGAAGATCCGTTCCTCGCTGGCAAACTTTGCGAGCAAGAAGTTAAAGGCGCTATGAATAAAGGAACGATTCCTTATCTCAAGCACTTCTTCTTAAACGATCAAGAAACAAATCGTATTGGCGTTTGCACCTTCTCTAACGAACAAGCAATCCGTGAAGTATATCTTAAAGCCTTCAAATATGCTTTCGAAACAACAGGTGAAAACGACAAATTCTGTTCTGGCGTCATGGGCGCTTTCAACAGACTTGGCTTAATCTGGACTGGACATAGTAAGAGCCTTTGGAAGAACGTCATGGAAGATGAATGGGGATTCAAAGGAGCCGTTACAACTGACTTTGGTCAAAAACAAGGCTCATTAATGGAACCTCTTCTTGCCTATGAAGCTGGCACGACAATGTTCTGTACTTCAGGAACTGGCTTTGCTAAATATCTCGAAGGATATGGCATCACCAACGACTTAAAACTCATGAGCAATATGAGAGAAGCGCTTCATCGTCAGCTCTATGTCTTCGCAAATTCTGCGGCTATGAATGGTTTAACATCATCCTCAAAGATCGTTACAGTCTCCACGTGGTATGAGAATGCCCTCCTAGCTCTTGTGATCTCCACTTCTACAATATTCGTTGTTTCTGCTGCCTTACTTGCCTTAAATCTCATTCCTAGCAAAAAGGAGGAAAACTAATTATGATTAAGCGTTTCCTAGCAAATAAAAAACCTGGATTCTACATCTCTATTGTTGGGCTCATCTGCGGTTTAGTGGCATTAATTTGCTACACTGTTAGAGGAGGAAACTATCTCTCTCCAGTTTCTACAACAGCTGTTTTATGCTTAGCGTTTGGAATTATCTCTAATGTTCTCGTCTTAGTCTTCGATTTCCAATTCTTAGCAATAACCCCAATGATTCTTTATTCGGTTGCTGGCGCGGTAATGATGAACACCGAAATGTTATTCATCACCAACGTTCTCTTTGGTGTTGACGGTAACTATTTCGATGCTGCCTTCTATACATTCTTAATTATGACCGTGCTTGCTATATTGGCTAATGCCGTCGCTTTCTCGATTGGTTTATCCAAATCAAATAAGTTATTAGCGGAAGCTTAATAATTCTTCTAAAAGCCGCCTATTGGTATCTATTGCCTTTAGGCGGCTGTATCTTTATTTAAAAAAGGCTCAAAAAATGACAAAAAACCACAAAATACAATACATATTCGCGGCAATTTCATTGCTTAGTGTTTCTTGTTCATCTAGCAACGTCGAATTTAAAATTGAAAATTTTGAGGTGCCATCAGCCTATAGAGAAGAAATGAAGGAAAATGCCGGCAAAATAGAAACCTTGAGCTATAAAACGAAAGACTACATCCTTAATAGTGGAAAAGAGGAAGAAAAAAAGCTTAATGTTTATCTTCCTTATAACTACGATTCTTCGAAAGAATATAACATCATCTACCTCATTCACGGAACGGATGCCCAAAACGTTGATCATATCAACACTTGGTTTAATACAGTTGGCGTTAAAAACATTTTGGATAATTTAATTTATCAAAATCTAATTGACCCATTAATAGTTGTAACTCCAACATTCTATTCTTATGGGCTATACGGCGATGATACGATGAAAAACATCAAAGATTTTTCGCCAGTGAAGCAATATTCATCAGAAAATTTCATTCATGAGCTTAGAAATGACATCATTCCTAATATTGAGAGGCAATATTCGACATTCGCTAAGGACGTAAACGTCTCCTCATTGCAAAATAGCAGACGTCATAGGGCTTTAGCTGGTTTATCTAACGGCGCAAGGATCACTCTCAATGGAGGATTGATTAATAATTTTGACTATTTCTCTAACTTTGGCTGTTTTTCTTCTTCAATTGACGCTGATAAAATCATTGAAGCGATCAATCAAGAAGAATACGCAAACTTTGAAATTGATTCTTTCGTTAATGTTTCTGGTATTTATGATTTTGCCTATAATTCGCAAAAGAAGATGGTGAATGCCCTTAAAAACGAAGAAAGATTCAAAGATAAGATTTCCTTTTACGAAGTTCTTTTTGGTGCTCATAAGGCTAGAACTTGGAGAGTTGGATTCTATGACGCTCTTCAATGTTTCTTCAAGGAGTAAAGGATATGAAAAAGATATTAGACAAAAAATACATAATGTTATTATCGTTGACCATCATAG
>CAVKAU010000047.1:0-2568 GCA_963654035.1 bacterium
GTAGATGGGGAATATCATAAATGGCAAGTATGTTGTAACGGTTACAAGAATTACTGCGGGATAGGATCCAACAAGATCAAGGGCCTTAAAGGCATCAGTTGAAAAAAGCCTTAGCCACGAAACGATTCTAAGCATTGAATTCGACCACATCGGAAGAATCAATAAAAGCAAAAATAACATTTTGTTTTTTATCTTTGAAAAAGAAAGGAAATAAGCGACAGGATAGCCAAGAAGAATGCAAATAACAACGGTTACGGACGCAACGATTAAAGAGTTGCCAATTGCTTTAAGTATCGAAATATCATTCAATCTAGCATAGCTTTCAATTGAAGCGCTGGCATTAGAAAAATCCACGCCATTAGATGACATGAAAGTTAGAATAAGCATTAAAACAAGCGGTAAGACAACCAAAAATAACAGCCAAATGAAATATGGAATAGCTAATGATTTAAAGTTTTTCATTATCTTCCATCTCCTTAAGTTTTTCTCTTGCTTCAATTCTTAAATCTTGGATGAATTTAGGCTGTAAAGCATCTTCAACTTTCATCATATGAATTTCATAAGAGTCGACTTTTAAGCCAATCGTATCTCCGACCTCAACGTTTTGATAATCCTGAACCATGATTGTTTGACCATTGACATTTACCCATAAATCAAATGTTACGCCAGTAAAAGCACTCTTGATGACTTTGCCTTGCAATATTGCCTTATCAACGTCTTCTAGAACAATATCGAAATCTTCTGGACGAATAACCGCGTCAACAATCTCTCCTGGAACAAATGTTGTGACATAAGTCTTGAAACTTTGACCAAGGAAAGAGAATTTTTGATTGCCAAGATAAGTTCCTTCAAGAACGTTTGGATTTTCGTAATTGGCTAAGAATTTAGCTTTGTTTTCTTTTATGGATTCCACATATATGTTACCAGGAGCAACGCTTAAACCTATAATGTCTCCAATGTTTTGCTTATCTTCCGATTCTACTTTGATGACTTTACCATCGACTTTAACGTCAAGAAGGTATTTGCTTTCTTCAAAGACGGAAGAAACAACTTCCCCTTTGAGTTTGGCGATATCCATTGAACATATATCAAAATCAGGTCTTTCAACTATGACATACACCTTGTCGCCTGGTCGAACATCAAGAGAGGAAACTTTGAATGTCTTATTAAGGATGTCTAAACGTTTTGAAGCGGAATAAGTTCCACGGAAAATATTCGCTTCGCCAATAAATGTGGCAACAAATTTATTAATTGGCGTATTGTAAATGTCTTCTGGCCTTCCTAATTGCTGAATCTTTCCTTCGTTCATGACAACGACCGTATCGGACATTACCATGGCCTCTTCTTGATCGTGAGTGACAAAGATAAAAGTGATACCGAGTTTTCTTTGAAGTTCTCTTAATTCAAGACGCATGCTCTTTCTTAATTTTAAATCAAGCGCGGAAAGAGGCTCATCAAGCAAAAGGATTCTTGGTTTGTTAACAATGGCTCTAGCAATGGCGATACGTTGCATTTGCCCGCCAGAAAGAGAAGAAACGGAGCGATTCTCATAGCCTTCAAGATTAACGAGTTTTAAGGCTTTTAAAACTTCTTCATGAATGACGTTTTCTTTGAATTTTCTCTCTTTTATTTCAGTAACCATTTGATAATAATGGTCGTTTTCGGAAATAATTTTCAAAAAATCCCCCTTAAAACCCTTATATTTCATTTCATCGGTAAAAGATGAAAGGTTAATAGAGACATTTCTCTTTTTAGCGATTTTGTTTATATCGTCTTTTATGTCTTTGTAGTAATGAGGATGCTTTTTCTTCTCGATCAACGATAGCTCTTTTTCAATTTGATATGTTTTGGATTTTTCCGTAAATAAATCAATGACATATTTCTTTACGTCTTTAGGCTTTTCGATGAAAGTTAATTTGTGCATGAGGTTATTTATTTCCTCTTCATCAAAGCCAAATTTCTCCATCATATTCATCGTTCCAATATCATAGACATTTGAATAGATGTTATTGCGTAAGCCAAAAGCTATATTATCGTAGATATTCAAATGAGGAAAAAGCGCATATTTTTGAAATACTGTGTTGATAGGCCTTTTATGCGATGGCAAGGAGGCGATATTAACATTGTCAAGAAGGAGCTGACCTTCTTCCATGGTTTCAAAACCACCAATGATTCTAAGCGTGGTAGTTTTGCCACATCCTGAAGGCCCTAAGAATGTTACGAATTCGTTTTCATTTATGGAGAGGTTTAAGTTATCGAGGATTACGTTATCCCCATATGATTTTCTTATTCCTTTAAGTTCAAGAATTTTACGTGCCATTTGTTTCCCTCCTAAACGGCGCCATATGTTTTAAACGTGCTAAATTATAGATATATGGAATGAAAATACAACAATATTTTTAAAGAAATTTTTTGAAGGAATTTAAATGTGCGTTTTGCTCATTATTTTTAACTTTCTAATGAGGATTTTTCTTTCTTTATAACGTATACTTATTTTAGTTTTGGAGAATAAAATGTCTAAATTCTTAGTAACGGGCGGAGCGGGGTTCATCGGGGGCAATTTCCTCC
>CAVKAU010000048.1:0-3567 GCA_963654035.1 bacterium
TTAGATGATGGAGTGGCAGCTTATATGTCGCTTTGTTTAGGTAAAGGAGAAAAAGAGAAACTAGAAAAAACAGTTGGATCAGCCATTCTTCTTTCTTTTGTCTTCTCAATGCTTTTTCTATGCAGTATGTTTCCCTTTGCTTGATAACGTTCTTACTGCCTTTGGCGCAAGAAAATATGATCGCGTTAGGAAAGGCTTCAAGATTGTTTTTATTTCCACAGCTATCGTTGGTGCGATAGCAACAATCGTCTTCCAAAGCATTCCAACGCAAGTCGTCGGCATGTTTGGTGCAAATACAGCAAATAAAGAACTTTATTTTGAATTTGGCGAAAAGACCGTAAGAGTTTATTTGATGCTGATACTCTTAACTTGCATTCAAAAGGTCGCATCGATCTTCCTTCAATCGATTTCTTCCCTAGTTAAATCGACATTGCTTTCACTCATTAGAGATGTCATCGCCCTTGTTCCATTAACTCTTTGCCTCCCTATTGCAATGGACATTGATGGAGTTTTGTGAACAGCGCCTATTGCTGATGGAATCTCGATAATCTTCATTGCCTTAGAATTTAATAAGATGAAAAAAGACGAAGCAGCAAAGCGAGAAGAAATCATCTAACAATTACAAAAATAAAGATGGGCATGTCCCATCTTTTCTTTATAGGGAAATTAAACAAAAACACAAAATGCATAATCTATTGATAAAATGACGATAAAAGTATTGTTTTTGATTAAAATTCATATTTTGCAAGATTGTTAATTTTTGAGATTGATTCCGGATACTTTGTCTAAAAGTTATAAAAAATCAATATTTTAGACTAAGTATCTATGTATTCTTTGTCTAAAAGTTACAAAAAGTTAACATTTTAGACGTATTATCATTTAATACTTTGTCTAAAAGTTGCAAAAAATTAACATTTTAGACAAGCTATCGTTTATAATTGTTATATAGGAGGCGCCATATATGGACAATCGTAATTTTATTGGGCGTAAAGCTGAATACGCAGTTCTAGAAAAATGCTATAAATCAAACATTGCTCAACTCGTGATCGTTTACGGAAGAAGAAGAGTCGGAAAAACCTTTTTGATAAATCAAGCATTCGAAAATAATTTCGCTTTTAAATTAACTGGCGTTTATCATCAAGATAAGCAATATCAGCTTACTAATTTCTTGATGGAATTAAATAGAAAAGACGGAAAAGAACGCGCGCCATTTAAAAGTTGGAATCAAGCGTTTTCGGCATTGGAGGATTATTTGAATTCATTGCCAAATGATAAGAAACAGGTTGTTTTTATTGATGAGATGCCTTGGCTGGATTCACAAAAAAGTGATTTTTTGCCAGCTTTTGAATTCTTTTGGAATAATTATGGTTCCGCAAAAAACAATCTTATGCTGATTGTTGCAGGATCAGCCTCATCTTGGATAACTAATAAACTTGTTTGTAACAAAGGGGGGCTTTTCAATAGGCATTCAGCAAGACTATACCTTGAGCCATTCACCCTAGCCGAAACAAAAGAATATTTAGAAAAGCAAAATATGTATTGGAGCAATTATGATATTGTCCAACTATATATGTTGATAGGTGGAATACCTTTCTATTTAAGCCAACTAGATTCAGCCTTATCCTTAAATGAAAATGTCGATAATATTTTCTTTAAAGAGCATGGCTTACTTTGGGATGAATTTCAAAGACTATATTCAACGTTATTTGGCGATGATGATAGATATACAAAAGTAGTGGAAGTGCTTAGTAAAAACAAATATGGCTTAACAAGAAGTGAGATCGCTAAAAAAACAGGATTATCAACAAATGGTTGTCTTTCAAATATCTTGCAAAATTTAATTGATTCAGGATTTTTGATGAAATCTATTTCTTATTCTGATAGAAAAGAACAAATTTATCAGCTTTGCGATTTCTATACTTTATTTTATTTTAACTTCCTTAAAGAGCATTATGGCGAGGATCATTATTGGAATAATTCTGTAGATTTGCCTAAGCGCAGAAATTATTTAGGGATGACGTTTGAATTGTTATGCAAAAAACACATAAGTCAAATTAAAAACGCTCTTGGGGTTTTAGGATTGAATTCAACAAATTATTCATGCTTATTCAAAGATGAAGGCGAGATAAAAGGGAGTCAAATCGACCTTGTCATAGATCGCAGAGACAATTTAGCGGATTTGTGCGAGATGAAATATTCCATCAACGATTTTGAAATAGACAAAGACTATCATGCTAATTTGCTAAATAAAATCGATCATTACCAAAAAGACAATCCTAGAAAATCTGTTGCGTTGGTATTAATAACAACATATGGCTTAAAAAACAATGCATATTCAAATGTCGTTAACAAAGTAATTACGATAAATGAATTGTTTCTTGAATTGCACGCTTAAACAAGACTATATGTAAAAATAGTTTGATTTAAGCAATGATATTTGGATTTTTTTTGATATTTAATAAATGAGGAAGACGAATATTTATGGATTATAGAAGATTTGGAAATACGATTATCGCAAGAATTGATAAAGGCGAAGAAATATTGGCTAAAATAAAAGAAATTTCTTTAAAGGAAAATATAAAACTTGCAAGCGCTAACGCTTTAGGCGCAACAAATGATTTTACTGTAGGTGTTTTCAATGTTGATGAGAAGAAATACCATTCAAATACTTTCAAAGGAAGTTTTGAGATAGTATCTCTTCATGGAACTGTCAATACGATGAATGATGAATTTTACACTCATATCCATATGAGTGCAGGCAATGAAAAAGGTGAAGTGTTTGGTGGCCATCTAAATCGCGCCATTGTTAGTGCAACTTGTGAAATGGTAATCAATATTATTGATGGTAAGGTCGATAGGTTTTTTGATAAAGAAACAGGATTGAATTTATTTGACCTTGATGGTTCAATACGAAAATAGCATCATGTTTGAATGCTTACATTTGTTTATTTTCGGCGTAAATCATCTATAAGTTGCACCTTTTTGCAGTAAAAATTACATCATATGTTGCACCTTTTTGCAGGTTTTGAGAGTCCATATGTTGCACCTTTTAGCAGTATTATTTTACCGAATTAACTGATTTAATAGGCAAAAAACGCTCTAAAATCTCATTCAAAATAGCTCTTTTGCACAAGAAGTAAAGTTAGAAATTTTCTTTATCTCCGTATATTGAGTAATCGCAGTAATCTGCTTCAACGCACGTATGCTCTCTTACAAGCTTAGTATGCATGATTTCTAAACATTTGTAATCGACCTTGCATAATGATGGCATGATTTCTTTGAATCCAAACTTCTTGGCAAAATCTGCTACAGGGCAGAAAGTAAATTCATAATAAATAGGCTTATTTTTATCATATGGTGCGACATCCATTTTGTAATCTTTCCATTTATCGCATCTTCTCTTCGCGCTAAGGAAAGACTTATACATCAGCTTTTTGTATATTGGCTTATTAAAATTAACAAAACATAATTTTTTAAATGTTGGCAAAGCAAGATCTTCAATCATTTTTGCTATTTCATCTGGATTTGTCTTATCTTTGCATATTTGATAATAAGTAAGGATAGCCA
>CAVKAU010000049.1:0-2549 GCA_963654035.1 bacterium
TTTCTATTTATTTCTTGCTTCCTTATGGATCCCACTAATTTGGGCAAGCGACTCCCTTTCATCATCTTTATGGTCGAATTATGAAAGCTCCACGTCAATGCTAAATTCATTCAATTCCCTTTCGTGGGGCTTATATCTTTCCGTTTCTTATCTATTTGAATTTACCACAATCTTCATCAATACCCATTTTGGGATTGGAAAAAAGATTCGTTTTTCCTTAAGCTTGGCGCTTGTTCTAATTTGTATAGAAACTCTTCTTCTTGGCTTGCTTTCTTATTATTTCAAAGGGGAAGAAAACACTAGCTTAGGCTTAGCAATATCTTTCATATTCATCCATTCCTTAAAAGGCATTGCAAGCGGCTTATATGTAACGAGTAATCTTTCGATCCTAAATCACATTTTAGGGCCGAAATTAAGAAGAAAAGCCGTTTTCATCGCCCCACTTATCTTTCAAGTGGTCAACTCTGTTTTGCAATTGATCTATCCATATTTCGATAAGAATTTCTTTATTCCATTCTTTACTATGTCTTGCTTAGCCTTTGTTGGAATCGTCTTATCTATTTTTCTTGATGTGCATATTCTCCACCATCCAGAGGTTTAATTTGAGCCATTAAAATTGCGAACTGTTGCAAAATATTGCGAACTGCTTTACAATAAAACTGCGAAGTGGAGGTAAAAATATGCGAATTGATTTTTATAAAGAGGAAGCTAACGAATATTTAAAGCAAAGAAAAACGGAGTGCTCTCATATCGAATATAAAGCGAGCGAAGATCAATCAGACAAAATTTTGAAGACCATTTGCGCATATGCTAATAATTACTACGATAATGAGTTTTCTTTTATTTTCATCGGGGTTGAAGAAGCAAATGACGAAAATGAAAAATCAGTTCCTGTTCTGCCAATCAAGGGAATTGAAGAAAGTCATTTGGAAAAAGCGAAAAATAAAATAAATTCGTTAAAGCCGTATCTATATCCGAATGTCAAATTTGATGTTTTAACCAATGAAATCGATGGAAAGCATTATTTGCTTATCGTCGTCGAAAAACAAAATTCCGGACCATATGCGGTTTCCGATAAAGTTTTGCAAGATAAGAAGATCCCTTCGTTAAAACCTGGACGATATGTAAGAATCGAAAGTGATTCAAGAATCGCTAAAATCAATGAGGAATATGACTTGTTAAGGAAATTTTCGAATTATCATTTTTCTTCGGATATCAGCAATGTTGCAACCTTAGATGATCTTGATTATGATTACATGAGAGAATATCTCAAAAGCACGAGTAAAAGAGATTTGTCTGATTCTTTATCAAAAACCGAAATTGCTACGACCCTCAAACTATTCCCAAAAAACGAAGCCACGACTTCAAAAGTGACGAATTTTGCCGTTTTGATGTTCTCAAAAAGACCAGACGATTACATTCCTTATTCCTATATAGAAATAATAACTGATACTTTAGGCAGCAAAAGCAGGATGGAAGCGAAGGATTTCAAAGGCCCTATCTGGAAACAATACTATATGGCTTTGAAATACATCGACGATAACTTCATTCGAACAATAACTTTAAGAGAAGACGGAAAGGCTTTAAATACAAAAATCAGCAACTTCCCTTTTAAGGCAGCCGAAGAACTGCTTGCAAACGCCATCGTCCACAAAAACTATGAGGAAGGAAAGACGATTCAGGTTTATATCACAAACGAGGAAATCAACATAATCAATTACAATAAGCCTCTTCCTCCAATCACGTTAGAAGACCTCAACAGCAAAACGATTTTCATGGAGAGGGATTCAGTTAATCCGGAAATCAGGGATATGTTCAAAGATTTAGGCATTATCGAAAGCTATGGAACGGGGATAGGTGAGGCGAAAAGGGCCTGCAAGACAAATGGAAATAGGCCGCTTTACTACAAGATATTCGATGATAACGCAAACATCACGTCCGTAGTTATTCCATCAAACGATAAATATCGCGAACTGATTGGCGAAAAATTGCGAACTGAGAATAAAGAATTGCGAACTGAAAGTAAAAAAATGCGAACTGAGTCATCAATAACAGACAGTGATTACAACAAAAAAATAAAGAATAACCTCGAAAAAATTTATATAGCGTGTGGTAAAAGCATATTTAGTCCAAAAGACATAATTGGTTTATTGAATGTATCGCCAAATACTGCGACTAGTTATATAAATAAGCTTCTAAATTTAAATGTTCTTGATAAAGTAGAAGGGATTGGTCAAAGCAAATATCGCTTCAAAAGATAACTTTTGCAAATAAACTATTTAAAATCATTCAATAACAGGAAGAGAAAGCCTGACTAAATCTTTAGCCATTTCTTTTTCATCCATTTTCAGTCCATTGATATAGGCAAAATATATCGTGCTAGCGAAAGCCCCACCATAAAATGAGCCAGTTATCTTACTATTAACTTTTTTTGTAAGGAATTTATCGTAATTTTTCTCTAAACGTCTGAAAATGTCTTGAATAAAAACATCTAAAGCATAAAAGAGAACTTTCGAAGAATCGTGTTGAATGATTTCTTTGATTGGAAG
>CAVKAU010000050.1:0-2697 GCA_963654035.1 bacterium
GTTCGTAAAGTCTTTTATTTTCTTTCGTAATGCTATTTTTAGTTAGATATTTCTAATAATACTCATTGATTATTCGATGCATAATTTTATAATTTTTGAATTAATTATTAAAAATTGACTGTTTTTTTGATTTAGATTGAAATGTAAACGCTTACTTTTCTAAAAATAGATAATTCGATAATTTTTATATTTTTCGCTATTATGCTTCATTTTGTTTTTTTATTCATAAGTTTAAAAAGTTTCGTTCGTAAATATTTTCAAAGTTTTTTTATCATATCTATTGAATTAAATAGAAATTCTTTACTTTTATCGGATAATAAAAATACTTAAATCAAGAGGAGGCTTATATATGCCATACGTTCCTACGAAAAACATTCTAGCAGTTGCTAAGGAAAATCATTTTGCGCACGGTGCATTTAACGTGAATGCCCTTTGCCAAGCAAAAGCAATCATTGAAGTTTGCGAAGAAATGCACACTGCTGCAATAATCCAAGTTGCTGAACCTGGCCTTGCTTATATCGGCGGAAACCCAGATTTTCTCCATGGTACTTTAGAAGAAAAAAAGAAAGGCGCCAAACGCATCGCTAAATACGTTCAAACTCTAGCCAAAGAATCATCTATCCCAGTTTCTTTGCACTTAGATCATGGCAGAAGCTATGAATCTTGCAAGGCTTGCGTTGATGCAGGGTTTAATTCTGTCATGTTCGATGGCTCCGCTCTCTCATATGAAGAAAATGTGAAAATCACGGCTAAGGTTGTTAAATATGCTCATGCTCATGGTGTCTCAGTTGAAGCTGAATTAGGCGTTCTTGCTGGGGTTGAAGATCATGTTTTTGCTGCATCAAGTACTTACACCAATCCATTAACCGCCATTGATTTCATTAAAAAAACTGGGATTGATTTATTAGCAATCTCTTATGGTACGAAACATGGAGCAGTTAAGGGAGATAACGTCAAACTTCGTAAAGAAATCGTCATCGCCACAATGGAAAATATGATGCATGAAGGCCTTGATTGCGCCATAGTGTCTCATGGATCAAGCCTTGTTCCACAATATATCGTTAACGAAATTAATGCCCTTGGAGGAAATGTTCACGGACATGGCATTCCACTTGAGCAATTGCATGAAGTTATTCCTGCTGGCATAGCAAAGATCAATATGGATACGGATATTCGCTTAGCCACGACAAGAAACATTCTTGAATACTTCACAAAGCATCCAGAGAAGAGAGAAAATAGCAAAATCTATTCCCTTCTAATTGAAAAGCCTGAGTCATTTGAATACCGTTATTACTTAAAAGAATACATTGATGAATTAGAAACCAATCGTGGATTTAATGATGAATTAAGGGCAATCGTTCCTTTAATGGAAAAGGCTGTCAGAGAAATCGTAGCCACTGCTAATGCCTATTTTGGTTGTATTGGCGATGCCGAACTAATTAAATAAACCTAAGTATGAAAAAAACACGGCAGAGTCGCCGTGTTTTTTGTTTTAAAAAATTTCAATTATTCAAAAATCCCCATCAAAAAGCCCTTATTTTTTATCAATAAAGGATATAAATGGCTTATTCTCATTGACTAAAGGTCTTAGCCATTTAGCATATTCTTCGGAGATATCGTTTCCATTAATGATGTAATTAAGCGGGAACGTGCTTTCTTTTAGCATGACTTCCTCGATTGGTATAAGAATTGGTTCAGCTTTATACGGGGAAGTTGAAAGTCTTTTTAAACCAGCCATAACGCCGTTTTTCTTTTCTAAAACAGCCTTAGCTGCAACTCTCCCCATAAGAACCGCTTCTTCTAAGTCTACTTTCGAAACTAAGGATGAAGAACTTCTTGCAATAAGCCCAGGCTTCTCAGAACGGGCTTTGATGCCAAGCTTTTTGATGATTAACGTCGCAAGATGGGCTGAGACATCGCCAAAATATGTCGCACGATCGGTTTTAAATATCGGTTCAACAATTGAATTGCCATCTTTGTCTTTAAGGCCTTCGGAGCAACAAACAATAACTCCCTTTCCTTTTTCCCATTCACGTTTCACGTCTTCAAGGAATTTACCTTCGTCAAAAGGAATCTCAGGTAAATAAATAAGATGTGGAGCATCGCCAATCTCATCTCTTGCTAAAACGCTTGCCGCCGTTAGCCATCCAGCATTTCTTCCCATGATTTCAATCACTGAAACATGTATTGGAAGACCTTTAACATCTTCTGCTGCGTCACGAACAGTTTGAATAACGTAATTTGCTGCCGAAGCAAAACCTGGTGCATGATCGGTAACTCCCAAATCATTATCAATTGTCTTAGGAATGCCTGCGCAATAAACATCAACTCCTCTAGCTTTTGCATGTTTATAAATGTTGCCTATCGTATCCATTGAGCCATTGCCGCCAGTAAAAAGAAGATAACCGATATTATGCTTAATAATGATATCTACTAAGTGTTCATATTCTTTTTCATATAATGGGAAACGTGAAGAGCCTATTGTACTTCCGGGGGTGATTTTCAATCTTTCTAATGAAACATCATCAAGATTAGTCAAATCTATGAAATCTTCGTTATAAAACCCTTTGCTTCCAAGTCTTGCGGCGAGAATTTTCCCTTTAAATCCATCTTCTTTTATTTCTTTAATTGCGCCATATAATGAAGCATTGATAACAGCGGTTGGTGCTCCGCCATGGGCGATTAAAATATTCTTAG
>CAVKAU010000051.1:0-2184 GCA_963654035.1 bacterium
GATTGAGACTAATAAAATAGGCACATACAAAATCAACGATCCATATTCTGGCAGCATTCTTCCTAATTTCATCAAGGAAGGCCAAAAAATATATTCCTTAATGTTTGAATTCAATAAAGCTTTCTATTTGTAAACTAGTTTTCAAAACCCCTAGTTTAATGGCTAATTGCCCGTAATGAATAATGAAACACAAGGGTTTTGAATATCACAAAGAATATGTTTGAATTTTCTTGAATTATTTTGATTACGATTGTATTATCGTGTTACGAAGGTAAAAGAAAATGATTGAATGGTTCTCAAAAAATGAAAAGAAAGCTGTGGCAACAATCTATCCAACCAACATCACGATAAACAAAGCCGGTGTTGATATGCTAGATGATGCCTATGCGGTGATGCTTGGCCTAGATTCCGATGAAGCAAAAATCGCCATCCAGCCAATAAGCAAAGATCAATATGATGAAAAAAGTTTCCCGGAGGAAAACATGTTCACCCTTTCAGGAGGGAAAACATATTCTAGAATCTCCTCAACGGAATTCGTAAATAGAATAGGCGATTTTCTTAGCTATAACTTCAAACAAGAGCCTAAGAAATACGCTTGCAATTTTGATAAACAAACTGGCCTGCTTATAATAGATTTAAAGAAGGAGGTGCTCTAATATGGACGAGAATTTAATAATGATAATCGTTTGGGCGGCGATTTTCTTAATTACTTTAATTGCGGAGATATCTACAGAAGCCCTCGTTTCAATATGGTTTACGATTGGAGCGATATTCGCCGCTGCTTTAACCTATGTGCCAAATATGCCATGGTGGGGAGAATTAATTATCTTCATCGGCGTTTCGCTCATCTCTTTCTTGCTAATAAGGCCATATGCCACCAATAAGCTAAAGAAATTCAAATCAAGAACCAATGTTGATTCATTAATCGGCAAAAAAGGTGTCGTCATCAAAAGAATCAGCAATCTTGAAAGAGGCGAAGTGAAAATAAATAACACGATTTGGAACGCAATCAAGCGAGAAGACGAGAAAGAAATAGAAGAAGGGGCTATAATTGAGGTAATCTCAATTCAAGGGAATAAATTATTGGTCAAAATGACCCAAAAGGAGGAAAACTAAAATGAACGTAGGAGCAATCATCGGAATCATATTCGCGGGGGTAATTGTATTTTTAGCGTTTATCATCCTTGTAACAAGAATCAAAATCGTTAATCAAACAGACAAATATGTCGTTGAACGCTTAGGAAGATACCTAGCAACATGGGATACTGGCATTCATTTCCTCGTTCCTTTCTTAGACCGCATTCAAAAGAAGGTTTCAATGAAGGAACAAATCTATGATTTCCCACCTCAACCAGTCATTACCAAAGATAATGTCACAATGCAAATTGACACTGTCGTTTTCTTTAATGTTACCGATCCAAAACTCTATACTTACGGCGTTGAAAACCCAATTGGCGGTATCGAAGCACTAACTTCAACAACCTTAAGAAACATCATTGGCGATCTTGACCTTGATGAAACGCTAACAAGCCGTGACATCATCAACACTCGCATGCGTCAAATCCTTGACGATGCAACAGATCCTTGGGGAATAAAAGTCACAAGAGTCGAAGTCAAAAACATCCTCCCACCAAAAGATATTCAAGCGGCCATGGAAAAACAAATGAGAGCCGAACGTGAAAAAAGAGAAAAGATTCTCATTGCCGAAGGTGAAAAGACTTCTGCTATAACAATTGCCGAAGGTAACAAAGAAGCAGCAATCCTTAATGCCGAAGCAGAAAAACAAGCCGCAATCAAAAAAGCCGAAGCCCAAGCCGAAGCCATCCTCAAAGTCAAAAAGGCCGAAGCCGATGGTGAACTTTTAGTCAGAAAAGCCGAAGCGGAATCCATCAAAATGATCAATGAAGCCAATCCTTCAAATGCTGTCCTTACCATTCGCTCTTATGAAACTTTAGCAAAGGTTGCAAATGGCAAAGCAACAAAACTCATCATTCCTTCAGAAATTTCTAAAGTCACATCCCTCGCTTCCATTTTAACAGAAACCGTCGAAGAGATGAAAAAAAGTGCTGATGCCGAAGAAGAAGAAATGATCGAAGAGAAGAAGAAACCAGCAATAACAAAAGATAAAATTGCCTCAAGCGAAAGCAAACTTCATCAAGAATTAGCCGATGCACATGGCAAGAA
>CAVKAU010000052.1:0-2131 GCA_963654035.1 bacterium
CATATAGGCTTGAGCAATATCATAATCAGAGAATTTTATATTTTTAAAATTGAAAAAATCCTTGCATTCCTTAAGCGAGAAAGGACTAAGGTTTATTTCATAAGTAACCCTTCCGTAAAGTCCACCGTGATTGTTTATTAATTTGTTCTCCATCCACGAGGTTGCACTTCCGCAAACAATAACGGTTAAATTGTTTCTCGCACAAGCAAACGAATTCCAAAAGCCTTCAAAGGCGCTTATAAAATATGATCCTTGCGTATCTAACCATGGAAGCTCATCAATAAATATCGCTTGTTTTTTCCCGTTATCTTTTTTTATTATCAGTTGCTCCAGATAAAGAAATGCTTCAAACCAATCTTTTGGAACATTGATATTCTTGGCTCCATATAATATTAAAGATTTATAGAAATTTTCCAGTTGAATCTCGGTTTTCTTGTTTTCGTCATCATCTTCGAGAGATAATCCTGAATGTCTAAAAAGAAATTTGTTTTTAAAAGTTTCTTGGATTAAAAAAGTTTTTCCTATGCGTCTTCTTCCATAAACAGCAACCAAGTCTGCTTGATTTCTCTCGTATAGTTCTAGTAATTTATTTCGTTCATCTTTGCGTCCAATCATAGCTATATTTTATAGCGGAAATTAAGAAAAAGTTAAAATTCCGCTATACCTTTCATTGGTATTATATCTTCAAACGGTATCAGTTTCATTATCTTTGGCGGAAATTAAGAAAATTTTGAAATTCCGCTATAGATATAAATAAGATGAATAAGCTTATTTATTTTAATCAAGCCAGCTCAAAACACATAAAGCATCGCAAAAAGCATTATATATTTTACATATTGTCAGTTATAGCCATATAATAAATATGCTTAATTGACGTATCAAAATCCTAAGGCTATTGTTTCAAGGTCTTGATTTCAATTACTCTCCCACCAAGTTTTTCGTAAATACGATGACTTATTGAAATTAGCGTTCTGCCCTTCGAAGCATTTCTGATAGCATTAAGCACTTCTTTTTCTGTTTTTGCATCTAAGTTAGCCGTTATTTCATCAAGAAGAAGAATCTTTGGATTAGATGCGATTGCTCTAGCAATTGAGAGCAATTGCCATTCACCTTGAGAAAATAGGCCATCATAACATATAGTGTTATAAGCATCGGGGAAAGATCTTATCGTTTTATCTAAACCCACCAATTTAGCGGCTTCTATAGCCATCTCTTCGTTAATTGAAGGATCATCAAGCGTTATTTGGGAAAGAATATTTCCTTGGATGATTGAAAAATGCTGTTCAACGCAAGCTATGCATTCTCTCTTTTTAGATTCGCTTATTTTATTAACGTCTTTCCCACCTACTTTAATCTCACCTTTATTAGGTGTATATAAGCCAAGCAACAAACGAAATATGGTGCTTTTCCCAGCACCAGTTCTCCCAACAAAAGTAATTTGTTCCCCATCATTTATCTTCAAGGAAAAATCTCTCAAAATTAGTTTGTCGTCATAGCCGAAATCGACATTTGCAAAAGTTATCTCACCAGACAAAACATTATCTTCGTCGTAGTTAGGTACACGTTCATCATCTTTTAGGAAAGAATCAATTCTTTTGAGGCCTGCCATAGCTGATTGGATTGTTTGAATTTCCATTCCTAGGCTTTCGATTGGCGTAAATATCTTGCTTATATAGTCAATAATCGCCACAGAGGTTCCAACAGACATCCCAAAAAAGGAAAGAATATTAGGATCTCCAGAAGCAGAAAAAATCATAACGATTCCAACTACGACTGCGTTAAGAAAAATGACAATAGGAGAATAGATAGAATCATAAAAATTGGTTTTTTCTATTGCTTGATAGCTTTCATTAATGCCATTTGCGTATCGCTTTTCCATATATTTTTCCAATCTTAAAAAATGGATTGTGCGAATATTATGCAGACTTTCAGGCAACTGACTAGATTCCTTTGCTATTGCCTTGCGATTTTCTAATTGAGAAGCAAGAGTTTTCTTTTGAACGTAACGTGTAAATAAGGCAAACGGAGGCAACAATAAAAATAAAATTATCGCTAAGCCTAAATTCTCAAAAGCAATAATAATCAGTATCGAAATTAATCTAACGATGTCGGCAAACATGCTGATTATGCC
>CAVKAU010000053.1:0-6070 GCA_963654035.1 bacterium
AAAATAAAAAAGTCATCAAGAAGTAAGGTCCAACGCTTAATTTAATCTACTTCATTTGATGGCTATTTTGCTTCTATTTCAACGATTTCAATATCTTTCCCACTTATTGGAACGTAGTTATTCATTTTGCCACATATAGGACACGTGCAGTTGTTTTTCTTGATGTCAAAGTTATTGTTACAAGAGATGCATTTTCCTATTGACGGAACCATATTAACAATCAATTTTGCGTTTTTTATATCCGTATCCTTGATCGCTTCATTCCAACAAACGCGAAAAAAATCTTCTTCAACTCCGGACGCTTCTCCGATATTTAGTTTTACCGAGAGAAGCTCATTAACGTTATTTTCTTTAATTATGCCTTCTAATTGTTCGATAGTCAGAAGGACATAAGACATTTCATGCATAATTATTTTGCTTGGTATGCCTTAACTTCTTTTAGAAGATAAGCGGCTAATTCATCAATGCCCTCGCCTGTTTTTGCTGAAATTGGGAAGAAGACGGCATTAGGATTCAATTTAAGTATATGCTCTTTTGCTTTTTCTAAGTCGAAATCAAATACGGATATTGCGTCCATCTTTGTGAAAACGACAACATTAGCAACCGTGAACATCAACGGGTATTTCAAAGGCTTGTCATCGCCTTCAGGAATTGATAACAATTCAAAAGAAGACGTGGCACCCGTATCAAATTCGGCTGGGCAAACGAGATTTCCGATATTTTCTAAGAATACTAAATCTAAATCATCGATTCCAAAGCCATCTAAGGAATCATCAACCATTTTCGCATCAAGATGGCATTCGCCTGATGTGTGGATCTGAATTGACTTAACGCCTGTTTTGTTTGTGATTGTTTCCGCATCGACGGTCGCATCTATATCCGCTTCCATAACACCAATTCTTAAATCGTTCTTCAACTTGTTAATCAAGGAAACCAAGAATGTTGTTTTGCCGCTTCCTGGAGAAGACATTAAATTAATGAGGAAAACATTTTTCTCTTTTAATTTCTTTCTTACTTCCTCGGCTCTTGCATTATTATTTGCAAATACGCTTTGCTTGACCTTTATGACGCGAATAGAATCCATTTTATTACCTCACTGAACTGGGAATATTTTAAAAAAATAATGCGTCTTTTACAAGGAAGGCGCATCAAACTTCTCTAAAGAAGAATTGAAGAAGAATATTGTTCCTATTGTCGCAGGAATTGGTATTAATCCGATAAACCACAAATTCCATCCTATGGAGACATCCATTCCTAACTCAACATATAAAGCTAACGCCAATGTCCAATATAGGCAAATAATTCCAATAAGGGAATGAATGCCTCTTCCCCATTTCTTAGCAAAGAAAAGAATGGCGATAAATGAGGCAGGTATTGCCCAAATGAAGATTAGCCAAGGAGACCAGGAAGAAATGTTGGCAATTCTAAGTGCTGAATAGATAACGGCTGCGATTGTCCAAACGAAAACGACTGATAAAGCAACAACTATGGCTTTGTTACGTTTAACGTCTTTTGGATCTAGTTTGCCATCGTGTTTCAATACCTCATCCGTATGTTCTTGAATTAAATAATCAAGCGTAACGCCATAAAAAGAAGCAAGTTCAGACAAAATGTTGATATCAGGCAATCCTTCGCCCGTTTCCCATTTGGAAATAGATTTATCGCTATAGGAAAACTTTTCTGCCAACTGGCCTTGAGTCAATCCCCTCGCCTTTCTAAGTGCTGAGAGATTTTTAGATACTGTTTTAGATAAATCCTTCATACGCTATATTTTATTACAAATATAGCAAAATAATGAGTGTTGTTAATGAAAGTTAGACAATTGGCGAATTCTGAGATTGTTTCTAAAACCATATGGAACAGCATAATTTTCGTTTTATTAAATAAAATTTAATATTACCCTTAAAAATTAGCATTTTATTTTGTTCTAGGTTACAATAAATCGTAAGGAGGTAAAAACATACACATATGTATCAAGAGGAAATGAAATCCTCGAGTTTAGCCAAATTCTTAAATGAATATGACTATGTATTCGTGGACACATGTTCCTTGATGGAAGACACATTCCCATTATTCATGGATAAGCTCGTGGCTTCAAAAGAATATTGGAGAGAAGATTTGCAAGTAATTGTTCTTGGCGAATGCGTAGATGAATTAAAAAAACACGCAAAAGAAAAAAGCAAAGAACGTGCCGCATCGCGCTTAGCCGCAGCAAGAGCCCTAAAGATCATTCGTCATGATAGATGGCATACGCGCGCTCTGACAATTACGAAAACCTTAGGCGAATCATTTGCCGATAACGCAATATACACAAGAGTATCAGGCCTAAGGATTCACAATAAATTGCTTGTCATCACCCAAGATAAAACGTTGACAACGGATTTATTGAAAATGAATAACCTTGATTCCCAAAAAGGCAGATATCTTAGCGTTTACCGCATCAATCAAGAATCTGAATTAGAAAAAAATCCAGGGGAAACATCGCTAAAACAACCTTTCAGCAAGAAACATGACGCTTCGTCTTTTCAGAAAGTAGAAAAAGACACAAATAAGCCAAATGAGTTATCTAAGCTCCAAAAAGCAATAATTCAAGCAGACGAAAGAATTAGCAAGATTCTTCCGGATGCTAACATTAAGCTCAAAAACAAACTCAAAGAAGTTGATGAGCAAATTACTCGTCTTAAGAAAGCTGGCGAACAAGCTAAATCTCTCAAGCTTAATTTCCAAAGAGATGAACTTATTGCTAAAAAGAGTGAATTAATCAAAGCCAAATCGGCAAAGAAAGTTGAAAAGAAAGAAAACTTTTCAAAACAATCAAGTTCTAACAAGACAGGAGAAGGAAAGCTTCCTTCTGAAGCACTCCGTCGCCTTGCCCTTAACTACAACACAATTTTAAGAGGACCGTCCGTTCCTTATTTTCCGGAAATTCATGGTGAATTAGATTTAACGGAAGATGATCTTACGAATGTTGATGTCCTTGGAGCAAAAGGAGGGAACTTCACCTATAAAAAAGGCAACAAAACTTATTTCTTCGTAAAAGATAAGGAATATTCCGTATCGTTAAATAAGGAAGAAAAAGAGATTAAGCCTAAGCAAGAGAAGAAGAATAACGATAAAGTAAAACCTCTTCCCGAGAAAAAAGAACCTTCCTTAGCAAAGAAAGACAAAGCCCAAAAAGATAAACCTCAAATAAAAGAAGACGATAATCTAGCTAACAAGAAAGTTAAGATCGTCAAAGTTAGGGGGAATGTCTCAGGTGGATCTTCTAGTGCAATACCAGAAGGAATCATTCTCGTTGTTGGTGAAAGTAAGAAGAAACAAAATAAGCCTCAGTCAATCAAGAAACCTCAATCTTCAAAGAAAGATGAGAAGCTTATCATTGAAGCAAGATTGTTTGACAAGACTCTTAATGCCAATCTCCATAACCCCAATTATCCTAAGGATAAGTCATTAAAAGAGATTGCTAAGCAAAAAGAGAGACTGAAAAAGCTTAAAAAAGAAGACGTTAAGGATTTCCAATTAAGCCTTAGCGATCTTGAAAAACTTGAAAAAGCAAAGAAGTAATTTAAAAATCCATTCCTTGACAAGGGGAATGGATTTTTTGCGCCCAAGAAAGGAGGGAGGCGGCGCATTTTTGCAAGGTGGAAAGGAGGCACCTAACAGATTAAACTTATTCTACATCAATTTCTTGAAGAGAGCCACAACTTCATCATGGGTTGCTTCTTTTGGATTGCCTGGATAGCAAGCATCATGAAGTGCATCGGTAGCAAGATTGTCTAAATCTGAGGCGAGGATCTTCTCGCATTTTGTTGGAATGCCAACGTCTTTGGAGAGTTCTTTGACGGCGTTTATTGCTGCTGCACGATATTCTTCTTGAGACATGCTTTCGGTTCCTTTAACGCCTAATGCAGCAGCGATATCTCTATATTTCTCACCAGTGACATCAGCGTTAAATTCCATAGCGATTGGAAGAAGCATTGCGCATGCGACTCCATGAGGAACGTCATAATATGCTGAAAGGGTGTGTGCCATAGCATGATCGATGCCTAAGCCAACATTTGAGAAACCCATGCCAGCGATATATTGCCCTAAAGCCATTCCTTCACGGCCATCTGGATCATTTATAACAGCCTTACGAAGGCTCTTCCCAATGATTTCAATAGCTTTGATATGGAACATATCTGACATCGTCCATGCGCCACGTGTGATATATCCTTCAATTGCGTGAGTTAAGGCATCCATGCCAGTAGAGGCTGTTAAGCCTTTTGGCATTGAAGCCATCATGTCTGGGTCAACAATGGCAACAACAGGCATATCGTGTGCATCAACGCAAACGAATTTTCTCTTTTTCTCAACATCGGTTATAACGTAGTTGATTGTAACCTCAGCTGCGGTTCCAGCGGTTGTAGCAACAGCAATTATTGGTAAGCATGGCTTTTTGGTAGGGGCGACGCCTTCAAGCGATCTAACATCGGCAAATTCAGGGTTTGTCATGATGATGCCAATTGCTTTTGAGGTGTCCATAGAAGAACCTCCGCCAATTGCAATGATAAAGTCAGCACCTGCTTCTTTGCATGCTTCAACGCCACTTGTAACATTTTCAATCGTTGGATTTGGCTTGATATTGGAATAAAGCTTATAAGCAATTCCAGCTTTATCAAGTAAATTGGTTACTTTTGCTGTAACACCGAATTTGACTAAGTCTGGATCGGAGCAAACTAAAGCTTTTTTGAAACCTCTAGCTTGAACTTCTGGAACAATGTTTTCAATTGCGCCATGTCCATGATAAGAAGTTTCGTTTAACATGAATCTGTAAGACATTTATTAATTACCTCTCTATGTTACGTTCAATAGAACGTTTACCTCATTAGTTTAGCACTTAATAAAACTTTACCGGTATATATTTATCAAATTTGATTGAAATGTTGATAAGTGAGCAAAAAAGTTGCAAAGGGAATAGAAGAAGCGATTATTTTCTCGGCTCTTTCAATGATCCTGTGTCGGCCCAATCATTGTCACTCGCTTTGAACTTCGGATTTTGCTTACGTTTTTCAGCAAACCAAGCTTTTCGTTCATTGAAAGTCAGGCAATAATCACCGATTCTCTCGTCTGGAGTCTCCTCATAGCCGTCATTTTCCCAAGCGCAGATAGGACATATGTCATAATCCAATTTGTTTTTAAAAGTATATTCTCCGCACACGGGGCATTTGACTGGCTTTTTTGGAGGCATATTCTCTATGTAATATGTCCAATTCCTTTTCTCTTTTCTTTTCTGTTTATACCACTCTTTATATTCGTTCAATGACATCTTATTAGATTGATTTTTTAAATTTGGATCTGCTAATTGCTCTAAATCGTAATACCAGCCGCAACGTGTGCATTGTTGTTCGTTTGGTGTTTCTCCTGATTCGAGTTCTCTCTCATTTAATTCATCAAAATAGAACCTTTTACACACAGGACAGTCCATTGGCTTTATTTGTTTTTGATTCTTATCCATATTGTTTTTCCTTTCTTATCGGTGTAATGGAAACCTTTCTTAGCCATATGATTATATGAAGCAACGTAACCGTCTTTTGTGATTATTGCTGTTTCACCGGTTATTTTGCTCCATTTATAAGTTGAACCTTTTTTGTCTATTACGCTTCAGACTCTTTTAAGAAGATACCACGGAAAAGGTAAAAACCATATAAGAAAAGCCATTTTACTCATTCACGTATATGTGAACTTTCAAATGACTTAAATGATGAATTATATTAGTTCAAAGTGATGGAAATCTCAGCGATTGCACCAACTTCAGAATCTTCTTTGATGCTATCGACTGTTAAGCTGAAATTGCATGTAACATCTTCATTGATTTCATAATACATGTTCTCGCCTTTCCAGCCTAATGTTGTTTTAGCTTTGTTCCAAAGGTTGGTTCCAGAAGGCATGAAGTTCTTCGCCCAGGTTGTTGCTTTACCTTTTGTGTTGATTAAGCTGAAGCGATCTCCTTCGGTGTAAAGAGCTGAAGAAGTGGCATTAAAATGGGATGAATTTGTCCAGTTTGTTGATCCAACTGTCGATTCCATTA
>CAVKAU010000054.1:0-6904 GCA_963654035.1 bacterium
GAGATAGACTAATAAACATGGCGTTAACATGGAAACAATTTGAAAATATATTGTCTCATACGAGAAACAATGAGATTGAAATGCTTCACTCAAAAAAGGCTGGCTGCCTATTTTGCGGAAATATTCTTGATGCAAGGAAAATAAACAAATGGACTAATGATCTTTCTTCGCCATCGGCCATTTGCCCTAGATGCGGAATGAATATGATTCTTGGCGATGCTTCCGGATATGAGATAAGTAAAACAAAAATTAACGAGGTACAAGATTTCATATTGACTAATCCTGATGAAATATTCGACAAGCATCACGAAATAGCTTCAGAATATATCGATTGCTTCGAAAGAAAAAGCATAGTTTATACCGAATTAACAGAATCTCTCTACAAGCATTATTTGTTTTTGGAAACGACGAAAAATAACAATGCATCAGCATCATATAAAATCGCTGAATTATTTGAATTTGGCACCCGTTATACGAAACCTGATTACGCGATTGCCCTTTATTATTATTCTCATCCAGGACTAGCTTATGACGCTCATGCGATAGGAAGGCGTGGTATTTGTAGTTACAAAGAGAACAAAAATAATGCTTTCTCTTATTATGCGGCCGTAACTAAATCTAGCGTATTAGGATCCTTATACGGCATATCTTACATTGCTGACGTTTATATCGAAGGAAAGGTTGACCATAAAGATCCTGATTTTGCTTTCTCAATTCTCGAAAATGCTTTCTTTGAAACACATAACGAAACATTCTACAGGAACAATTATGATTTCTTGTCCCCCTTGATTTGCATAGCCTATCGAATGGGCTATCTATATGAAAAAGGCCTTGGATGCATCCAAGATTTCGACACTGCTTTAGTTTTTTATCTTTTGATTGAAAAACTCTACGATAAAGCCTTGAAACTAGGCAAAACAAATCTTGAATGTGACCATTATTTCAAACTCAGCCAATCACGTTTAAAAAGAATAGCCAAAAAGAATGGCTATGTTCCAGATAACGCTGTCCTTGATGAGAAAACTTTTATTAATTCTATGTTTCCTTTCTCCTTTGCAAGTGGTGGAAAACTTCAAACTCGTCATCTTGAAATCCCTTATATCACCTTCGTTAGCCCAGAGGAATACGATGAGGAAACAAAAGTTTTTACATTTAGTATCAGATATGCGCCAAAGAAACCTCTGATTATTGATGCTAAACGCCTTTATTGCGAAGAAAACGACAATGTGCTCACTTGGAACTTCAACAATGTTAAAGATGTTATTTATCATTACGAAGACCAAGATGAAACGATCTTCAGCAAATTAGAGGTTAATCAAACTGGTATCATTTTCTATTCGCACGATAACGGAAACGACATCCCGGTTTTAGAAGTTATTTTTGAAAAACAAGGGGTTTTTGCTAGGGAAAATGAGAATTTAATAGAGGCATAATTATGGAAAAAAGCGCAAAAGAAAAGAAAAATGCGTTAAGCGCATTAAAAGGGAAATATTGGAAGGTGTTCCTTTGCCCAACGGTAAAATTACTTGAATGTGCAGCAGAATTAACGACCCCATTCATCATCCGTTATATTATTGACGATGGCATAGCTAATAACGACATTCGTTTGACAGTCGTTTTATCGCTTGTTGTTTTTGCTTTAGCCGTATTAGGCTTTGGCTTTACGATGATTGGACAATATTTTGCCGCTAGAGTAAGCGCTGATTATTCATACGACCTTCGCAAAGATATTTATGGCCATATCGCTGAATTGTCAGAATCTGATTTAAACAAATATGGCAAACAGAAACTCTTAACTTTGCTTTCTAATGATGTTTTCTCCATGCAAAATGGCGTAATGCTCTTTATGCGTTTTATTTTCCGCCCACCTTTTATTGTTATCGGTGCGACGATTCTTTCTTTCGTTATCGATTGGAAGAGCGGCTTAATTTTCTTAGCAGTAATGGCTTTAAGTTCTTTAGTCATTGCCATAATCATGCTTGCTTCGCCAAAAAGATACGCGGCAATTCAATCAAATCTTGATGAAATCTCCCTTCTTTCTAACGATGCCTTGCAAGGCGCAAGACCAATAAGAGCGTTTAATAAGGAAAACTATGAAATTAAAAAATTCTCCTCGTCTGTTGAATCGTACGAGAAAAAGAACATGTCGATGGCTGGATTTAATTCCTTGTTAAATCCTGCGACATTCCTCTTTGTTAATGCCGGTATGGTTCTAATCGTTTATTTGGAATACAAATTTGGCGTTTTGAACGAGACGTCCCATGTTGGCTTTATTACGATTGGCCAACTTGTTTCCTTGATTTCTTATCTCACGACATCGTTAACTGCCTTAATTTCTTTCCAAAGATTAATTGTCTCAATGAACAAGGCCGCCGCTTCAAAGAAACGTATCGATCAATTCTTTGTCTTTGAACCTGCCATAATCAATCAAAAGAAATACCATAAGGAAGATAAAATCGAGAGTGCTCCTTATGTTAGCTTCCAAGATGTTGGCTTAACCTATGGTAAAGAAGGAGAGAAAATGGCTGTTGAAAACCTTTCTTTTGATATCAAAGAAGGCTCATGGATTGGTTTAATCGGCGGAACGGGATCTGGCAAATCGACAACGATTTCTTTGCTTGAACGTCTTTATGAACCAAGCGTCGGGAAAATCTTTTATCGCGGAAGACCACTTGACGAATATGATTTAGATGATCTTAGAAAAGAAATTTCTTTAGTCTCGCAAAAACCGTCAATTTTTAAAGGAACAATCCGTTCTAATCTCCTTATCGCTAAAAAGGACGCGACTGAAGAAGAACTTATTGACGCTTTAAAGAAATCGTTAGCCTTCGAATATGTTTCTAAATACGATGATTTTCTCGATCACGAAGTTGAAGAAATGGGCGCTAACCTTTCTGGCGGACAAAAACAAAGATTGCTTATTGCAAGGGCCATCCTTAAAGGAGGAGACCTTTTGATTCTTGATGATTCAACCTCTGCCTTAGACTACCTTTCCGATCAACAAGTTAGGCATAACATTTCAGCTATACCTGGCTTAACGAAAATCATCATTTCTCAAAGGGCTGGCTCTTTAAAAGATTGCGATTTGATTCTTGTTTTCGATAAAGGAAAAATCATTGCTCAAGGCAAACATGATGAACTCTTGAAAACATGCCCGGTTTATCAAGAAATTTATGAAATGCAAAAGAAGGAGGCTTAATCATGATAAAGAAAATAAAATCTTTCTTGCCTTATGTTAAAGGCTCATATGGGTTGGTTGTTATTTCCTTGCTTTGCGCATCATTAGCCACCGGTTCCAAACTCTTCATACCATTTTTAGCAGGTAAGTGTGTTAACTTAATGAAAGCTGCCGTTGATAATAATGGTGGAGACTTCTCTTCAATCGCCAACAACCTTCAACTTTACTTTATCATTATGACTATTTTATTGGTCGTTGGAACTGTTTTTAGATACATCTTTGATTTCATCACTTATTTGATTGGCCAAAGAGTTATCAAAAATATTAGAAATCAGCTTTTCAAAGCAACACTTGAATCGCCTATATCCTCAATCGATCAATCAAGAAAAGGCGATTTACTCTTGAGACTTGTTAATGACGTTGAAAACGTTCAAACTGGCTTAATTAGTGGCTTTGCCGCTTTCTATGATGGCATTATTTCCATTATTATCACCCTCATTTTCATGTTTACTCTTAATTGGATTCTTGGACTGGTTGTTGTTGGATTAACACCAATTTCGATCTTTGTCTCCAGATTTATCTCTAAATTCAATAGCAAACATTTCCGTAAGCAAAGAACCTCTCAAGGCTTAGTTAACGCCTTTGTCTCAGAAAGCTTAACGAATTCCGAAGCAGTCGCCGTATTAAACATCGGCGAAGACCGCGTTATTGAATTCGACACTTTATCAAAAGAATTCCGTGATTCTACCTTTAAGGCTAATCTTGGCTCCTCAATTATCAATCCTTCAACTAGATTAGTTAACGCTTTAATTAATGGAGCCCTTGTCCTAATCGGCGCCTTAATCATAATTAACGCTCCTAAGGGAATTGGACTTGATGCTTTCTTAGTTGGTGATTTATCCGCTTTCTTGACTTATGCTTCATCTTATATGCAACCATTCAACGAAATTTCCAACGTTGTTACGGAAATCGACTATGCTCTCGCCTCTTTTGCAAGAATTGATGAAACAATTAACGGCAAAAAAGATACGAACGATGGCAAAGAGGTACTTTCTGGCAGCGTTGATACTTTAGAAGCAAAAGATGTTACTTTCTCTTATGACAATAAACGTCAAATCATCAAAAACTTTTCGCTTGATATCTATAAAGGGCATAAGATTGCCTTTGTTGGCCCAACAGGCTGTGGCAAAACGACTTTAATCAATCTTTTAATGCGTTTCTATGACCCTCAAGAAGGTGCATTTTATGCCAATGATATTTCTACAAAAGATCTTGAAAAAGCTGCATTCCGCGAACATATTGGCATGGTTCTCCAAGATACGTGGATTTTTAGCGGAAGCGTTTTTGAAAACATCGCCTACGCAAAAGAAGGTGCAACCTTAGAAGAGGTCAAAGAAGCGGCAAGAAAAGCTCAAGCAAGTGGCTTTATTGAACGTTTACCTCAAGGTTATGACACGATGATATCGGATTCTTCCGGCCTTTCAATTGGCGAAAAGCAACTTATTTGCGTTGCGAGAGTTATGCTCCTTGAGCCTGAAATTGTCGTTCTTGATGAGGCGACATCGAATATTGACGTCCGCACAGAAAAACTTCTTTCGGAAGCATTCGATGAATTGATGAAGAACAAGACGTCGCTTGTCGTGGCCCATCGTCTTTCCACTATCGTCTCTTCTGATTTAATCGTTGTCTTAAAAGATGGAGAAATCATCGAAACCGGTAACCACAAAGAACTCATGGCCAAAGGCGGATTCTATTACAATCTCTATAATGCACAATTCAATTAACGATGAAAAATAGGACCTTAAAGAAAATAGTTTTATCATTCTCCTCAGCTTGCCTTCTTAGCGGATGTCAGATTTCTTATTCTCATCCAATAACACAATCAGCAGCAAAAGAGATCATCGCTTCGACCTTAACGAAGATCAATGAGAAAGATTACAATGAATTCAAGAAGATTTCTTTCGAATCAAAACTTGTCGAGGAAAAAACAACGTCTTTTTTCAACGTCCTTTTTCTTGAAATGACCTATAAATTTGAATATGTCGCCAGCCCATACTCATTAAGCATCGAGATTACTTCAACCAACAAAGAAAATAAAAAAGTAGAAGTAGAATCACAAAATCTTTTTATAAGCAAAACAAACGAAACTTACATGATATCCGTTAATGGAGCTGATGCAGTCGACATCAACCAAGAAGATTTTAAAAGCTATTGGACATTTTGCGATTTTTCAACCTATATCAAAACGATATCTAGAAGGCTTATCAAAAAAACAGATACATTAATCAATTCCGTTGGAAACACTAACGATAACAAAGAAAACAAGCTTGTCGGTTTTCAAACTTCTTCAAGCGGAAACTTAAATCTCAGCATCGCCTTCGAAGGTTCGGAATTTGATGCAAAGGATTTGTTTTTTGAAACGAATTACAATGCTGAAACGGCTACGACTTTAACTATCCTAATGAATAATGGGCTAATTGATAAATTCTCTTCTGAATATGCCTTTGTCGTCAATGAAACGAACGATTATTATCTTGCGGGCACATATGAAGGAAAGATTACTAATTTCCTTAAATACGAATGAAAAAAAGAAGTGAAGCGACTATTTCCTACACAATGAGTAGGATTCGAAGCAAAGACACCTCGATAGAGATTAAATTAAGAAAGGCTTTATATAAGAAGGGGTATCGCTATCGTGCTAATTCCAAATATATTTTTGGGCATCCTGATATATCTTTCAAAAAATATAAGGTAGTTATCTTTTGCGATTCGGAATTTTGGCATGGCAAAAATTTTGATGTCAATAAAAGCAAACTTCATTCGAATCTGGATTATTGGATTCCTAAAATTGAACGCAATATCGCTAGGGATATTGAAGTAAACGAACACCTAAAACAAGAAGGATACACGGTTATTCGCTTTTGGGGTGAAGAAATTAATAAAGACATCGATTCTTGCGTAAAACTTATCGAAGAAGAACTTAGGAAAAAAGGCTATAAAAAAATTCCCTATTAATTGGGAATTTTTTATCTTATTTATTTGCTTTTTGCTTCGGCAAAGAAGTTCAAAGCGGCCAATCCAGCAGCGAAGAAGCTAAAGACAATAACGCAGATGCTTCCGGCTCCAAGCGTGATTTCAGCGTGGGCAGAAAGGAAATGCTCATAAGTATCAAAGCCATTGCAATAACCAGCGTTGGCATTATAGAAGAAACGGATTGAAAAGAAGAAGAGAACACCAGCTGCTATTCCAAGAACTATTTCAATAAGAGGAATAAATTTCTTGCCAGCATCACCAAGCATAAATCCCATAAAGCCAGTTAAGACAAGAAGCATTAACAAGCAGAAGGAGATAACAAGTGGCCAAACAACTTGGTAATCGGTATTATGCATGCCAAACATTGCAACGAATATATTGCCTTCTGGAGAACCGACCTTCTCGGAAAATATATCGGCAAACATGCACATGATCGCAACAAATGCTGAGAGTGCAACAAGAACCGAGAATACTCTAGTATTAGATTTCTTTTTCATAATTTTTTCTACGTCCCTTTCAATAAAAACTACTTAGACATAAAGTCTACCTTGAATATTCTACATTTATTTTAAAAGTGCTTAAAGAGTTTTATTCTTAGAATAAGAGTTTTTCTTCTATATTTCAGAAGATTGATCGTGTTTTGAAAAGATTAAATGTCTATTCACTGTCTTTTTGGTATGATTATATCTAGGC
>CAVKAU010000055.1:0-3540 GCA_963654035.1 bacterium
TGCTTACCTCCATATCAAAACATTTTGAAGAAAGTAACGACTGGATCGTAATAGATTTAAACGCCGAAGATGATTTACGAGAAGGATTGGCCGCAAAATTATATCGGGCGGCTCATGTAAAGCATTTGTTTTTAGAAAAGAACTTCAGTTTTTCTTTTCAAGGAATATCTTTTTCATTAAAAGGCGAAAATCCAATATTGAATATTGATGATCTTCTTCAAAAAATGATGGAAGAAATTCAAAAGCAAGGGAAAAAGGTTCTTGTTACGATCGATGAAGCGACTAATTCGAAAGAGATGAGACAATTCTCTTTGTCTTATCAAATGTTAACTAGACGTAATTACCCACTTTTTCTTATTGTAACAAGCCTTTATGAGAATATTTCAGCATTAGAAAATGAGAAAAATATGACATTCTTAATTCGTTCGCAAAAATTCTTTCTAACTTCCTTAGGATTGCAAGCAATTGCCGCCTCTTATAAGGAGACGTTAAATTTAGATTATAAGACAGCCTTAGAATGCGCACGTTTGACAAAAGGATACGCTTTTGCCTTTCAACTGCTTGGATATTTAATGTTTGAAAATGGTTCTAAAGCGATTGATAATGGCCTGTTGCTATCCTTCGATCAATTGTTGGTTGAATATGCTTATGACAAAATATGGTCCACTTTATCAGATGTTGAAAAAGAAATAGTTAAGGTATTTGATACGAATGGTGTTGTTGAGGTTGCCTATATATTAGAAAAAACCGGAATGAAGAAGGAATATTTCTCACGGTATCGCGAAAGGCTACTCAAGAAAGGCATTATCTTCTCTCCTGGCAGAGGAAAATTAATTTTCTCCTTGCCACGTTTCAAAGAATTTATTGATATTGCAACATCATTTGATTTCTAGAAAAAAGAGATACCTCAGATGAGATATCTCAATTTTAAATTGTTTCCTATTATTCTTTAATGGCGTTGCCAGTGTAGAGTTGATAGTATTTGCCCTTTTCTTCTAATAACGCGTCATGAGAACCACGTTCAATGATTTCGCCGTGATCAAGAACCATAATAACATCAGAGTTCTTGATGGTTGAAAGCCTATGGGCGATAACGAATACCGTTCTTCCTTCCATGATGGCATCCATTCCTTTAGTGACCATTGCTTCAGTACGTGAGTCAATGGAGGAGGTTGCTTCATCAAGAATGAGAACTGGAGGGTTTGCTATAGCAGCACGAGCAATGGCAAGAAGTTGTCTTTGCCCTTGTGAGAGGGATGCCCCACCGTTTTTAAGAACGGTGTTATATCCTTCAGGCAATTGATTAATAAATGTATCAGCGTTGGCCAATTTAGCGGCAGCATATACTTCTTCATCACTTGCGTCTAACTTACCATAACGAATATTTTCCATGACCGTTCCGGTGAATAATTTCGTATCTTGGAAAACCATGCCTAAGGATCTGCGTAAATCAGATTTCTTAATCTTATTGATGTTGATATCGTCATAACGAATCTTTCCGTCAGCAATATCATAGAAACGATTCAAAAGATTGGTGATTGTTGTTTTGCCTGCACCAGTTGGTCCAACGAAAGCGATCTTTTGACCAGGTTCGGCATAAACTTTAATGTGATGGAGAATGATTTTGTCTTTGGTGTAGCCAAAGTCAACGTCATTAACATTAATCTTGCCTTTTAACCAAGTATAGGTTGTTGGAGAACCATCTGTATGAGGGTGTTTCCAAGCCCATTTGCCAGTTCTTTCAGCAACTTCAACAGGATTGCCATTCTCATCTTCTTTTGCATTAACGAGTTCAACATATCCTTCATCGATTTCGGCTGGTTCGTCAATAAGGCCGAAGATTCTGCTAGCGCCAGCTAAAGCCATAGTAACAGTATTTAACTGTTGAGCCATTTGGCCGATTGGTTGAACGAAGCTCTTTGAATAAAGTAAGAAGGAAATAATGATACCAATTGTATAAGCGTGCGTTAGGGAACCGCTTAATGCAACGCCATTAACGTTGTTGATAACGAGAATTCCACCAATCAAAGCGATAATAGCATATTGCATATTGCCTAATTGATTAACGGTAGGCATTAATGTATTAGCGTAACGATTTGCTTTGACTGCTTCATTATAGAGCTCGTCGTTAACTTTTCTAAATCCTTCAATGTTTCTTTGCTCGTAGTTAAAGACTTTGACGACTTTTTGACCTGCGATCATTTCTTCAACATAGCCATTGGTTTTACCTAATTGGATTTGCTGTTGAACGAAGTGCTTGCCAGAATTCTTAGCAAAGTATTTTGTTAAGAGGCCCATGATGATGGCAAAGACAATAACAACTGCCATCAAATAGAGGTCGGTCATAAGCATGATTACAAAACAAGCAACCATGGAAACAGCACTAGAGACGACCATAGGGATTGAACGAGCAAGCATTTCTCTAAGAGAATCAACGTCGTTAGTATAAACAGACATGATATCGCCGTGTTTATGCTTATCGAAGAATGAGATTGGAAGATCTTGCATATGTTCAAACATCTCATCACGAATCTTCTTTTGTAATCCTTGAGCGATATAAGCCATAAAGAAGTTATAGCAATATGAAGCGATAACGCCTAAGGCAAATATGCAAATCATTATGCAAACAACCGTTTTGAAATGTAAGCCAAGAACGGTTATATCGTTAGTAAGAATGTCCCAAGCAGAGCCAGTCGTTCCTACGACATTATTAGTAGCAAAGGCATCTAAGGATGGTTGTATGAACTTATCAACGAGAATGGTTCCAACAAAGTAGGAGTTAGCAACCGAAGTAAAGGAAACGATAATTGTTGAGATAATAACAATCGCGAAGTATCCAGGATAATATTTGAATACCATCCCTAAAAGGCGTTTCATTGCGCCATTAGTTTCGCTTTTGCTTACTTTTTTATTCATGGACATCGAAATCACCTCCGCCTAATTGAGATTCATAGAGTTCTTTGTAGACATCGCAACGTTGCATGAGCTCATCGTTGCTTCCTTTGTCGACAATCTTTCCGCCCGTTTCAAGAACGATAATCGTATCGCAATCCTTAATCGAGAGGACGCGTTGAGCGATTATGAACTTGGTAACATCCGGTTTGGTCTTGGATAATCCTTCACGGATTAATGAGTCTGTGTGAGTATCGCAAGCGCTTGTCGAATCATCCAAAATCAAAACCTTTGGATCTTTCAAAAGGGCCCTTGCAATGCAAAGACGTTGTTTTTGACCACCAGAAACGTTAGTTCCGCCTTCTGTGATCATTGTGTCTAATCCATCCGGGAAAGAATGAAGGAATTCGGACGCTTGAGCAATATCGCAGGCTGCCCAGATTTCCTCATCCGTGGCGTTTTCGTTGCCCCATTTTAGATTTTCACGGATTGTTCCGGTGAAAAGAACGTTCTTTTGAAGAACAACGGAAACCGCATCACGAAGAGTTTGAATATCGTAATCACGAACATCTACTCCGCCAATCTTAACCGATCCTTCATTAACATCGTATAAACGAGCCATTAAAGAAACGAGGGAAGTCTTAGAAG
>CAVKAU010000056.1:0-4031 GCA_963654035.1 bacterium
TATTGAAATCATTAATCTTGAACTTTCGATGTCCGACCTTGACTCGGTCAATAACCGCATTGGCAAGCAAGAAAGTAAAGCTAGAATCACAAAAGACAAAACGGCATTATATGAAATGCCAATACTTAATGCCTTAAAGGAAACCCTAGAACAAGGCTTACCAGCTCGTTTAACTAAAGGACTTTCTTCTGAGCAAATGGAATATGCAAAAAAGAATTTTTTCTTGTTAACTTTGAAACCAATTCTTTATGTCGCTAATGTGGCTGAAGATGATTATGGGAATCTTGATAGTTGCAAAAATTATCAGGAAGTAAAAGAAGTTGCTGATTCTGAAGGAGCAGTATGCATACCTCTTTCTTGTGGAATCGAATATGATATTTCCCAACTTGAAAGTCCAGAAGAAAAACAAGAATTCCTTGAGACTCTTGGCGTAAAAGAATCAGGATTAGACCGTTTGGTCAAGGCTTCATACAAACTCTTGAATCTTTCAACGTTCCTTACGTGTGGAGTTGATGAATGCCGTGCTTGGACCTTCCGTAACGGCATGCTTGCCCCCCAATGCGCAGGCATCATTCATACGGACTTCGAAAAAGGCTTCATCAAAGCGGATATTTACCCATTCGATGAATTCAAGAAAGTTGGTGAAACAATTACAAAAGATACCTTCATTGGCAATGGAAGCGTTGGCGATAGAATTGAACAAATGGTTCGTGAAGCGGGCAAGATTCGCTCTGAAGGCAAAGAATATGCCATGAAAGACGGGGATGTTGTTTTCTTCCGTTTCAATGTTACTAAGAAATAATTTATGAGAATTGGCTACGGAGAAGACATACACGTTTTAGTTCCTAATCGAAAACTGATACTAGGTGGAGTGGAAATACCTTATGAGCTTGGCTTAGATGGCCATTCAGATGCGGATGTTGTTTATCACGCTTTGTCTGATGCTCTTCTTGGCTCATTGGCTTTAGGAGATATTGGCAAATATTTCCCACCATCGGATGATTCCATCACTGGCATCGCATCTAATATCATCGTGAGCGAATGCTTCAAAAAAGTTAAAAACATGGGATATAAGATTGGGAATGTTGATTTATCAATAATTGCCGAAAAACCTCATCTTGCTAAATACATCGATTTGATGAGGGGAAACGTGGCAAAACTTCTAGAGACTTCAATTGAGAATGTTTCTGTGAAAGCAATGACTAATGAGAAACTAGATGCCATAGGAGAAGGAAGGGCAATTAAGGCAATTGCCGTCTTGTTAATAGAAAAGGAGTAAGCATGTCAAACGAAAAAGAATTACAAACCATTCTTGCCGAAGCGGCAAAAAAGCTTGGGCTTGAAATAAAACCAGAAGAGATCGTTATCGAGAGAAGCAAAGACCCAACCCATGGTGATTATGCAACAAATTTGGCCATGAAATCTGCTAAAGCATTGCATAAAGCACCTAAGCAAATCGCTGAAGATATCATCAAAGCAATCTCTTCTCCAAAAATTGAAAAAATAGAAATCGCTGGACCTGGCTTCATCAATTTTTTCATGAAAGCAGATTCTTTAAATTCCATCGTCAAAACAATTTTGGATGAAAATGAGCATTATGGCGATGGCGAGAAAAAGAACATAAAAATTAATGTTGAATTCGTCTCGGCAAATCCTACTGGCGATCTTCACCTTGGACATACTAGAGGAGCGCCTTTAGCGGAGTCAATCGCTAATTTATATGCTAAAGCCGGATATGATGTCACAAGAGAATATTACGTCAACGACTGCGGAAACCAAGTTGAGCACCTCGGACACTCAATTAGGGAAAGATATCATGAACTTTATGGCGAAACACCTTCCTTTGCCGAAGACGATTATCATGGGGTAGATTTAATCAAAATCGCTCAGTCCATCAAAGACACGTATGGTGATAAATATCTTGTTGATACTAAAGAATCTCATGATTTCTTCATTCACTATGGTATTGAAAAAGAACTTGATAAAATCAGAAAAGACATGGCTGATTTTGATGTTAAATTCGATAGATTTTCTTTTGAATCTGATATTAGAAAAGGAAGCACAATCGAAGATACAATCGCCTTCCTAAAAGAAAAAGGCTACGTCTATCAAAAAGATGGCGCCACATATCTTAAAACAACAGAATTCTTAGACGACAAAGATAGACCAATTATCAAGGCTGATGGCAAATACACTTATTTCATGCCAGACATTTGCTACCACTATGATAAACTTTCAAGAGGCTATGATTTACTTATCGATTGCCTTGGCGCTGACCATTTTGGCTATCTTAATCGTATGAGAAGTGCCTTGATGATGAAAGGCTATTCAAGCGATGTCATTGACTTTGAAATTTATCAAATCGTTAAAGTTTATAAGGATGGAGAAGAAGTCAAGATGTCTAAACGCACAGGTAAGGGCATCACGCATCGCGAATTGATTGAAGAAGTCGGGAAAGACGCGGTTCGTTATTTCTTCTGCGAAAGAAGTTCCGATGCCCATCTTGATTTCAACATGAATCTTGCGACATCCAAGAGCAAAGATAACCCAGTTTATTATGCTCAATATGCCTCAGCAAGATGCGCCTCTGTCCTTGATATGGGCAAAGACATAGCCATTGATCCGACGGCAAAATGCCTCACAAATGAAAAAGAAGGAGATATTTTAAAGCATCTTTCCGTATTTCCTAGTATCATTAATAGCGCAGCCGTTGCAAGAGCCCCTTATAAGGTGGCAGGCTATATTCACGACTTAGCTAAATTAATTCATGAATATTATGCGGCAAATCGTATTATCGATAGAGATAATATCGAGTTAACAGCCTCTAGACTTGCACTTATGAAAGCTTGCCAAATCGTTCTTAAGAATGCCTTAGGGTTGCTTGGAGTTAGCGCTCCAGAAAAAATGTAAAAAATAAAAGGAGAAAATATATGAACAAAAGCATGATCGATGTCGCATTTGACATCATTGAAGAAAAGAATAAAACCGTTTCTTTCAAAGACCTTTACGATGAAGTCGCCACAATCTTAGAATTTGATGAAGCAACAAAAACAAGAAATATTGGTATCTTCTATACCCAATTGACAGTTGATGGACGCTTCCTTTGCTTAGGAAACAACACCTGGGATCTTAAAGTAAAACACTCTTATGCCGCTTCCCATGATGATTCTGCCAATCTCGCTTATAGCCAAATCGATGAAGAAAGCGCCAACAAAGAGAAAGAAGACGAAGAAGAAGATAAGGAATATAACGCTTCAGTCGCTGGAAAAGATGAAAGCGTCATCGTCGAAAAAGAAGAAGGCGATTCCGATGAAAGCCAAGGCGATAACGATGATGAAGAAGATTCATCGAGTATCGATGCAAGCGACCTTCTCAAGTATTAATCGTAACAAAAAAAGAGACATCATTGCGATGTCTCTTTTTATATGTCCTATATTATTTTGCTTCTTCTAATTTTAGGAAATATTTATCATGAGCTTTGATAACGCGAACTTCTTTTACCGATGGATCAAGAGTGATTATTGATACTGGTCTTGTGTATTCGTTTTCAACTTCCTTATCATCTACTTTTTCGATAAGCTTCAAAGTGATTGTATCCTTTTCTTCATGCTTGATGTCAGTCACATAATAGAACTTAGGAAGCTCTTTATCTTTATCTTTTGGTTCAACGACTAAGACTGAGCTATATGGATAGTCTTCTTTCTTTGCTTCGCCATATATTTCAATGTGGTTCTCATCGATGAATTTGCCTTTGATATTGCCACTTCCCATTCCAAAAGCAGCCCCTTCCTTAAATACTTCGAAAGTAATCTCAGCTTTTTCATCGTATAGCTTTTCTAATTTTGATTCGCGAGAAGAATCGGAAATGTTTTTACCAATGTTTTTGAAGAATTTCTTGAATCCGTTCTCTTTCTTTTCTTCTTTCTTTTCGTCGACGACTTTAACTTCTTTAGCTTCTTCGGCCATTTTTAACTCCTTACTTCCCCTCTATATCAATTCTAGCCTTAAAAGCATCGAAATCAATCCATATT
>CAVKAU010000057.1:0-5634 GCA_963654035.1 bacterium
TACTTCGCCTTTAGGGCCTTTGACGGTCATGACGTTATCGACTGTTTCGTAGGTAACGCCTTCTGGAAGAGCGATGGGTTTAAATCCAATACGTGACATAATTGTTATTCTCTTCTTTCTGTAATCCTAGATTACCAGACGTAGCAGAGGATTTCTCCGCCAACGCCATTCTTTCTTGCTTCCTTATCGGTTAAAACGCCTTTGGAAGTAGAAACGATTGCGATACCAAGTCCCTTTAAGACACTTGGGATCTTATCAGCTTCGACAGTGACGCGAAGTCCTGGTTTGCTGATTCTCTTTAATCCGGTGATGACTCTTTCGCCATTGGCACCGTATTTGAGAGTGATGTGAAGGGTTTTGC
Source organism: bacterium (assembly GCA_963654035.1). Classification (GTDB taxonomy): domain Bacteria; phylum Bacillota_I; class Bacilli_A; order RFN20; family CAG-826; genus UBA4951. Next base: position 362 of record CAVKAU010000057.1, read on the forward strand.
TTGCTTTTTCTCCTTCGGCGACGAATCCAGAGATGAATCCTTCGTCTAAGAGAATTTTGGCAATTTCGCCTTTCATTTTGCTATAAGGCATGGAAACACTTTCGTAGCGAAGAGCATTAGCGTTTCTGATGCGTGTGAGCATGTCTGCAATTGGGTCTGCGTTCATGTTAGTGTTCTCCTTTCCTTACCAAGATGCTTTCTTCATGCCTGGGATCTCGCCTTTGTAGGCCATCTCACGGAGGCAGATACGGCATAATCCGAATTTACGGAGGACGCCGTGTGGACGACCACAGCGTTGGCAACGCGTATATTCACGGGTTGCGAACTTTTGTGGGCGGTTGCACTTATTAACTAAACTTTTCTTTGCCATGTGCTTACCTCATTATTTCTTGAATGGCATTCCCATCTCACGGAGGAGGGCAAATGCTTCTTCATCGGAATTTGCTGTAGTAACGATGACGATATCCATACCACGAATCTTAGATACCTTATCATAGTCGATTTCAGGGAAGATTAATTGTTCCTTGACACCGAGGGTGTAGTTACCACGGCCATCGAAAGCGTTCTTGGAGACGCCACGGAAGTCACGGACGCGTGGGAGAGAGATGGAAACCAACTTATCGAAGAATTCATACATTCTCACGCCACGGAGTGTAACTTTGCAGCCAATAGCCTGTCCTTGACGAAGTTTGAATGTCGCGATGGACTTTTTGGCTTTTGTGACGACTGGTTTTTGACCAGTGATGGTAGCAAGTTCAGCAACAGCGTCATCAAGAGCCTTGCTATTTGAGGTGGCATCACCAACACCGATGTTGATGACGATTTTCTCAAATTTAGGAGCTTGCATTGGGGTGGTGTAACCAAACTCTTTGACAAGAGCTGGAACAACCACGTCGTGATATTTTGTTTCTAAGCGGTTAACATAGCCGGCTTTTGGAGCGACTTTCTTAGCTGCTTTTGGTTCGGAAGCTTTTTTAGGGGAAGCTTTCTTAACAGTTTTCTTTTCTTCAGCCATTTTTCATTCCTCCCTTATTTCTTTTCTAAGCTTTCGCCTTTCGCATTGACGCGAATCTTTTTGCCATCGACGATCTTTTTGTGGACGCGGGTGGCTTTCTTTGTTTTTGGATCAATCAAGGCAACTTTGGAAGCATCGAATGGGACATAAATGTCGAGGATGGATCCTTCTGGGGTTGCTTGAGTTGGTTTTTTGTGTTTCTTGTGGACGTTGACACCTTCGACAACGACTTTGTTCAACTTAGGATAAACCTTTTGGACAACGCCGATCTTGCCTTTATCATCGCCAGAGAGAACGATAACTTTATCACCAGTTTTGATGTTCATGTTGTTTTCTCCTTATAAGACTTCTGGGGCTAAAGAGATAATTTTCATATAGCCTTTGTCACGAAGTTCACGAGCAACAGGTCCGAAGACACGTGTTCCAAGTGGGTTTCCGTCATTATCAATGAGAACGACAGCATTATCATCGAAGGAGATGGAAGAACCATCTTTACGGATGACAGCGCGTTTGACTCTCACGATGACACCTTTGACGACTTGACCTTTTTTAATCTTGCCGTTTGGGGTAACGTCTTTAACAGCGCAGAGGACGACATCTCCAATGGAGCTCATTTTGCGGTGGGATCCGCCATAAAGGCGGAAGACACGGACTGCACGAGCGCCGGAGTTATCAGCGACTACAAGATTAGTTTCATTGTGAATCATGCTTATTTCTCCTCTTCTGCTTTAACGCTTTCATTAACGATTTCATCGGAGCCTTCGCTCTTTTCGAGTGCAGCTTCGACATCATTGGCGTTTGCGCCAGCTGCTGCGGCCTTATCGATGGAAACTAAGATGAATTTCTTTGTTTTGGAGATAGGACGGCAGGACATGATGGTTACGACGTCGCCGACTTTGGCAGCGTTCTTTTCATCATGAGCGTGATATTTTTTGGAATATCCGACTCTCTTTTGATAAAGGGGATCATTTTGTTTGGTGGAAACTGTGACAGTGATGGTTTTATCCATTTTTACTGAAGTAACAACACCTTGGAATTTTGTTCTTGTATTTCTTTCCATGTTTGTGGTCTCCTTTCATTATTTGCTTTCTGAAGCGTTAATTTGGAGTTCTCTCTCGCGTTTAACGGTTTCAGCTTTAGCGATGTCCTTGCGGACGAAGTGCAAGTCATCTGGATGTTCTAATTGTCCGACGGCTGCTTGACGACGGAGTTCGAATTGATGTTGTTTTAATTCAGCGATCTTTTCTTCGAGCTCTTTAGGGGACAAGGCCCTTAATTCTTTAATGGTCATTATTTATTTCCCCCTTCGGTTGTTGTTTCTGCTGGAGTTTCATTTCCGGTGTCAGAGACAGTTTCGATTTGATCTTCAGCTTCGATTTGTTCAAGAGAAGATTCGTGTTGTTCTTCCATCTTAAGTAATTCAGCATTGCTTAAGGCTTTTGTTCTCTTGACGATCTTTGTGTTGAGTGGGAGTTTGAAGCCAGCTTGGTGAAGGGCTTTGATGGCAATTTCAGGATTGACTCCGCCAATCTCGAAGATGACTCTGCCTTTCTTAACGACTGCTGCCCAGCTCTCTGGTGAACCTTTACCGGAACCCATACGGACTTCGGCTGGTTTCTTAGTTCTTGCTAAGTGAGGGAAGACTCTAATCCAAACCTTACCAGTTCTGTCGGTGTATTTTGCAAGAACGATACGAGCTGATTCGATTTGGTGGTTATCAAGATATCCACCTTCGGTTGCGGCAAGGCCGTATTCACCGAATTCGACTTCATTTCCTTTGGAGGCAACGCCTTCATAGGAGAGTCTATGTGGACGACGATACTTAACGCGCTTTGGTTGCAACATTGTCATGTCCTCCTTCTTTCTTTTCTTCGGCTTCTGCGGCTTTTACTGTATTAGCAGAGCGGCAGATCCAGACTTTGATGCCGATATCGCCATAAGCGGTATTGGCAGTAACGGCTGCATAATCGATGTCGGCACGGAGTGTTTCAAGTGGTACGACACCAACTTTGTAACCTTCGCGACGGGCGATTTCAGCGCCAGCAAGACGGCCTTGGCATTGGGTTTTGCAACCGAGTGCGCCAGCCTTTTTCATTCTTTGAATCGCCTTCTTTTGCGTTGAGCGGAAAGATTGACGATTTTCAATTTCAGAAGCGATCCACTTGGCAATTAAAGTTGCGTCGAGATCTGGGTTTTTAACTTCAACGAGGTTGAGGGTAGCATTACCAGATTTGACAACTTTCTTTAAGCCTTTATTGATAGCAGCGATTTTGGTGTTGTCTTGTCCAAGAATGACGCCTGGACGAGCGACGAAGGCATTGATGATAACAGTGGAGCCTTTGTCGTTTTTGCTACGAGCGATATCAATGTGGCTTACAACCGCTTCTTTGAGAAGAGGCTCTAAGTAATTACGGATGGCGATATCTTCGCCTAAGAATGTCGCGTAGTCTTTTTTGGAAGCAAACCAATTGGCTTCCCAGCCACGGTTAATTCCGACACGGAGACCGTTAGCATTAACTTTTTGACCCATTAGTTTACTCTCCTTAATTTCTTTCTTTGACGATGCAGCGGATATTAGCTGTTCTCTTGATTAATCCGGAAGAAGATCCTTTGCCACGTGGCATGAATCTCTTCATCTTGATGCCATCGGAAGCTTGGATTTCAGCAACATATAATTTGTTGCCATCCATTCCGAAGTTGTTGGTAGCGTTAGCAGCTGCGGATTTGATGATCTTGTAGACTGGTGCGCTAGCAGCACGGTTGACATTCTTGAGGATTGCAAGAGCTTCATCAACATCTTTACCACGGACAAGGTCGATAACTAAGCGAACTTTGCGTGGGGTGACGCGAACGTCTTTTGCAACAGCAAGAGCTTCGGTAACAGCTGGCTTTTCCTCTTTAACAGGTTCGGCCTTGACTGCTTTCTTGGAAGCTTTCTTTGTTTCTTTTACTTCAGTGGCCTTGACTTCTTCCTTAACGGTTTCTTTCTTGGCTTTTGGAGCTGCAGCTTTCTTGGCTGGAGCTTTCTTTACGGTTTTCTTTTCTTCTGCCATAATCTACTCCTTATTTCTTAGCTGCTTGGTCATTGAGGTTGTTACCATGGTGACCAGGGAAGGTGCGGGTTGGGGCGAATTCGCCAAGTTTGTGTCCAACCATATCTTCTGTGACATAGACGGTGATGTGTTCCTTGCCGTTATAGACAGCGAAGGTTTGTTCGACGAATGCTGGATAGATTGTCGAGCGGCGAGACCAAGTTTTGATGACCTCTTTTTTGCCGGATTTCTTGATGGCTTCAACCTTTTTGAGAAGGTATTCGTCAACAAATGGTCCTTTTTTAGCTGAACGAGACATATTTTGATCTCCTTTCCTTATTTAGAATTTCTACGTCTTACGATGAGACGTGTAGAATTCTTCTTAACGCGACGGGTCTTGACGCCCATTGCTTTCTTACCCCATGGGGTACGTGGTGCATTACGTCCGACTGGACACTTACCTTCACCACCACCGTGAGGGTGATCAACTGGGTTCATGACTGAACCACGAACTGTTGGACGGATGCCCTTGTAACGTGTTTTACCAGCTTTACCTCTGTTAACGAGGTTGTAGTCTTCATTACCGACGATACCGATTGTTGCACGGCAAACGCCTAAGACTTTTCTAACTTCACCAGAAGCTAAGCGGATGATGACATATTTGCCATCAGCGCCGAGGATTTGTGCGCCTGTTCCAGCAGCACGGCAGAGTTGTCCGCCTTTTCCTGGCATAAGTTCAACGTTGTGAACGAATGTACCTTCTGGAATGTTTCTTAATTCAAGATTGTTTCCTGTCTTGATATCAGTGGATGGCCCAGAGATGATGGTTGTGCCAACATTGAGATCTTTTGGTCTGATGATGTAGCGCTTTTCGCCATCGGCATAGCTAAGTAAGGCGATGAATGCGGTACGGTTTGGATCGTATTCAATTGCTTTGACTGTTGCTGGGATTCCATCTTTGTTACGACGGAAATCGATGATTCTGTAACGATTTTTGTTTCCACCACCGTGATGACGGCAGGTGATTACTCCTTGATTGTTACGGCCACCAGTGTGTTTCTTAGGGGCAAGTAATGATTTTTCAGGAGTTGTTTTTGTAATGTCTTCATACGAGAGTGTGAGCATTTCGCGTCTTGACTTCGTATATGGCCTATATGATTTAACTGCCATTTTAATTTCTCCTATAGTGGATGCTTTTTAAATCTATATATGAGGATATATAAGAC
>CAVKAU010000058.1:0-2495 GCA_963654035.1 bacterium
AGGAATGACAATGCACTCATTTCCAATTTCTTTAAGAACAAGGGAAAGAGTGTGCGATTCATATCCTTCAGGAACAACGAAGATGAATCTATCGATTAGGGATGTTGAAGCAAATACCTTGGCACAATATAAGAATAGTTCTTGATTGTTAACTTTTATGAATTGCTTCGGGGTTTCAGAGGAGAATCTCTCGCCTTTTCCACCCATTAAAATAACTGCTATATTTTTCGTTTCTTCCATAAATTAGTCCTGGGGAGGGTTGTGGTTTTCTCTTTTAGCAAGGCTCTCTTTGATGGCGATGCCTTGTATAACGAGGTGCATGACCTTGTCTAATTCCTTGCCAGCACGATAATCGGCTGGGCAAACATAGTTAACGCGCCCATCTTGGAAGAGGCTTGCGACTTTGTCTTCTTTGCCTCTTGGATAGACCGCGATTGATTTGCCGCCGGAATTCTTAGCGACAATCATTGCTGGAATGTCTGTCATACCATCGCCAATGTAGATCATATTCGAATAAGGAACGCGACGCTCTGGCTGCTTTTCGTTAACGCCTTTATCATCTGTGGCATCGACAGCGCCCTTAGAGATGCGATAGAAATATTGTGTTTTCTGGGTAAAGTTAATTGCTAACTTTGGCCAAACGGCTTTGCCATTTTCGTCATAGAAGAATTCACAGCCATACATGACCTTGAACTCCTTTGCGATGGCACATCCTTCAACGATCTCCTTGTTGCCAGAGGAAACGAGATAATGCTCAATCTTCAATCCGTTTTCTTTTCCGAAGTCATTGATTCTTTGAAACCAGTCAACCACACCGGGCCAAAATTCAATGGCTTGGCCTTGTTCTTTAAGCCAGTCTCTGCTCATTTCGATGCCTTTTTCTTTGCACGATTGAAGCATCACATAAAGATAGCCAAGTGTTCTTTCCATTCCGCTTTTATCGCAGAACTCACCTGTTTTCGCCCAAAATTGTTCCGGAGTCATCCCCAAAGAAGGAATAAAACCGAAATTTTGCATGTCGCTAGTCGCTAGCGTCGAATCAAAGTCATAAAGGATTGCAACAATAGGTTTTTTCATAATCTTCACTCTTAAGAGTGATAATAGTTTACATTCATTATGCGTATGTGTCAATTTCAGAATAGGTTGCATTCCTTTCAGAAAATGTCTTAAAAAGAAAATTTGCCTTTTCTTTCTCTGAAAACTAAACTAATTTCATGGAATGGTGGAGAATTTTATCATACGTTATATCAATTCTGCTAGTTTTATACGCTTTAGGGTTTTTTTATGCTCTTGAATGCATATTTACTTTCAAAGATAAAATCAGAAAAAAGACGTTGGCTATATCAATTCTTCTATCCGAGAAAAGAGATGTTCTTTTTTCTTTGTTTTCGCTAATGGAAAAATATATTACGGATAGGTCAATATTAGTAAGTTTAGAAACGGTCAATTCTTTGTCTTTAGATAAACTAAAATGTCAGGAAATAGAAGATGCCGTCATTCTTCTTACAACATTTCAAAAGCAATTGGTTATGTACGCTAATTCAAGTGGATATAGCGATAACGAAGATTACAAAACGTATTTCGGATTGCTTGCCGATTTAGATATGAATTATCGTAAAATGACCGCGATTTTCAATAGCGATATAACTGGATATGATTATTGGAGAAAAACCCCTTTATTCCGTGGACTATTATATGTTTTTGGTTTTAGAGAAGTAAAAAGACTTTCTTAAAAATGCATCTCGTAATCAACTAATCCGTCATAAAAATCTTTTTCGTGCGAAACGATGATGACTGAGCCAGGGTACCTTTCAATGCAGTCAAATATTGCATCCTTGGCTTTTTGATCAAGATGGTTTGTCGGTTCGTCTAAAACAAGGAAATTGCTCTTTTTGAAAGTCATCAAGGCGAATCTGGTTTTAGCCACTTCTCCTCCGGATAATTCTTTCATTGGGCGAAGAGCCAGCTCTTTTCTTACTCCGCAATTGCCAAGGGCCTTACGAATTTCCGTGTTGTTATAATCTGGGTAATGGGAATGCAAATATTCAAATGGCGTCATGCCCATATCTATTTTTTCATCTTGGTTAAAATAATTGACGACTATTCCTGGCAAAAAGGAAAAAGTCCCGCCTAAAGATGGTATATCGCCTAAGATTGTTTTCAAAAACGTCGACTTTCCAACGCCATTTTGGCCAAGAATTGCGATTTTTTCTCCTTCGTTTAATTCAAAGGAAATAGGATCTAGCAAAGGCTTGTTATAGCCGATTACAAGGTCTTCAACCCTAAGTGGTATCTTTCCAACAGGATGAGTATAAGGAAAGGAGATATAGACACGGCCTTCTTCCTTTCCTGGAGCTTCCATAACGTCTAAATGAGCGAGTCTAGCGCGGTGAGATTTTGCCGCCTTAGCGGAAGTTGCTCTCACAATATGCTTAGCAATGAACGTCTCTTCTTTTTTGATGTAACGTTGCTGAGCTTCATAATCCTTTTTATAT
>CAVKAU010000059.1:0-2298 GCA_963654035.1 bacterium
ATATCACACCCATAAAGCGAATAAATCGACGACTGAATTAAAACATCAAGCAACTCTCTTTCAGATTTTGAAAAACCCCCATTAAATGAATCCGTTAAATGCGTCTCTTTAGATTGCAGGGTCTTTAAATTCTGGGTCATTTCTAAAACACCATCCTTAAGTATCGAAACAAATGGATAAACGAAATGCATGAGGTCTCCATGATTGTCTTTAGATACTGTCTCATATAAATAATTTATCAAAGAAGGAAAATTGCTCTCTGAAAAAAGTATTTGTATCAAAGAAAGAGCTAAAAGTTCTTTTCCATCATTATAAAAATAGCTCGAAAGAGTAATAATAGCCAAAAAGAGATTGTTCAAAACCCCATAGTAAGGCATCGTTAGAAGGAATTTAAAAAGAAAAATGCCACCTTTTGAATAAAGGTCTAAGTCAGAACTATATAAGGCATGAAAAGCTTCATTCATCGAAGAAATGATTTCATCTTCATTTGAAGGTGTCTTAGATAACAAAGATAAGCATTTACGATAAGTATTCTTAGAAAAGGAATCAGCAATTTGAAGATATTCCAGATCGTCTTTGAAAGAAGAATCCCTGAATTTATGAAACTTTTTAACATTTCTTTTCTTAAAAGCCAGGTTTCTAGGCTTAACGTATTTCTCATACAAAACATTCAATGAATCGATATCAGCAGGTGTCTTAATCTTGGAAGAAATAAGGTCTTTGTAAGCGTTGATAAATAAAGAATTTGGACTATTATCTGACCCCATGAAATATTCAAAAATATGCTGATTTGTATTCTTAACAAAAGAGAATTTCATTAAGGTCTCAAGTTCGTTGATTGACGTTTTTCCTAATAAAAATGTCTTTGATATCTCCTTTAAATTGTCATAACAATTAGAAAGCAATTGATCATCTTTTGTTTTAAGCAGAATCAAGTTTAGATAAGCGAAATCATAAGAAAGGAAATATTTCTTATCGAGATTAAAAATCATTGATGATTTCTTTCTTTTTTCTATTTCTATTAATAATTCATCTGAACTTATTTGCTTATTTAATTGATAGATAGATTGAAATTTCATGTCTTAATTTTAAACTTTGATATATCATTTTTCAATAATATGACAATTTATTAAAGAAGAATATACATCTTATAAAATAGTCAATTATTAAATATTTAACAAAAATAAAAATGCCATTTCACAATGGCATTAATTTTTAATATTTCGTCAATCTATATTTGTTAAAATTAGTTTCATCGTCTTAGTGATGAACGCTCTTGCATCTACTTCACGATAACGTCCACGTTCTTTCATGGCCGCCACTCTTTCTTCGGATGGACAAATAATTGGATAGATGCCATATAAAGATGCAATGAACAAATCAGCAAACGTGTCCTTATCATTTTTGCTTGCTTCAGGGAATTGGAAACTTAGAACTTCCATAAATGACGCATAGAAACCTTCATCCCATTCTTGACGGTACACCTTTAAATGTTCGATCGATGAATTCTCTTCAATGTTGTTTTCATAAGATGAAATGAATTCTAATAGGTATAGGTGTTTCAAGATAACATCAGCCATCGTTTCGGAAATTTCATCTTTGCTTAATTTCTTTGCTGTCAGTTTCTTTTTTAATGCGGCTCCGAAATTGTTATATTCTCTTAATAAGATATCTAAGAAGATTTCTTCTTTTGAATGATAATAATTATAGATAGCGGGTCTTGATAAATGAGTTAATTTAGAAATATTAAGTAAATTAACGTATTCATAGCCATGTACTTTATATAACTTTTCGGCAGCTTTGATCATATCAGCCTTAATTGTTTGGACTCTCTCTTTGCTATAACAAGTCTTCATTTTTTACCTCCTTTGCTTAAATTTTAATGTCTTGTGACATATTGTCAATGTTTTTGAAAATAAAAATTTTAAGTAAGAAAAAATTGCACACAAATCATCTCTTTGCGTGCAATAATCTCTTTCTTTTTAACTTTTATAGTTAGTTTTTAACTATACTTATTTTCTCTTACTTTCTGCGACTAATTTCTCGACGTTATCAGCCAAAGAATCATTAAAATCGCCTGGCAAGAAACGATAAGACCAGTTATCAGTGGACAAGGTTGAAGGGAAATTGATTCTTGCTGAATTATCTAAATGCAAAAGATCTTGCATCGAGATAATAGCGCCGAATGATGGATAGGCAAGAGCCATTCTGTTTATTGTGTCAACTAATTCATCAAGCGTATCGCCTTTGTAGGAAATCTTGAGATAATCGCAGCATTTTTCAATGACTTTCTTATAG
>CAVKAU010000060.1:0-5185 GCA_963654035.1 bacterium
CTTTTTATTGGAAAGGAACTGAACATCATCGACCAAAAGCATATCTACAGATGATTTGAACCAGTCAACGATGGAAACCCCCTCTCTATCTCCCTTAACATATTTAATATATTCATCAAGAAATTCTTGCGCATGGACATATAAGACCTTTAACTTTGGGAATTTTTCTTTTGCGGCATTGCCAATGGCATGCAACAAGTGAGTTTTTCCTAAGCCTGAATCACCATATATAAGGATAGGGTTGTATAGTCTTCCAGGATCTTGAGAAGCCAAAAGGGCAGCTTGATAGGCTTCGCGGTTTGAATTTCCCACGATAAAATTTTTAAAGGTGTAATTTGGATTCAAAACGGAATCTCCGAAATAAGCTGGAGTTTCTGGCTCTTGGACGATGGTTTTCTTCTTTGCTTCGTCTATCGTCATGAATTTGGCAACAAAATTAGACTCTGTGGCCTCGGAAATGACTTTATTTATCATCTCTTTGTAATTATCGTTTAAAACGTTGGCGGCCATTAAAGTGTTAACAACCACTAGCATCTCATTTCCTTGAATTGAATCTATATAAGAATCGGCAAACAAACTATCAAAAACCAAGTTGCTGCCTAATTCTTCTTTAATCCTAGGAAGGATTCTATCCCACATTTGTGTTATTTCGGAAATGCTGTTGTTCATAAATTTTACCGAGAAATATTCTAGCTTTTTTGCGGATAAAAATCGATTGTTTTAAGCATGAAAATATTTTTTCCACAATTGAATGTTTAAAAATGTTAGATTTTGACTAATTTTCTATGGTTTTCCACAATTTTAAAATGTGAATAAAATGTGGAAAACTTTCATTCGATGCTATCTATGTGGAAAAATATAGATTTTTCTTCATAATCAACATGTCACCATTGAATGAAAATATAGATTTAATCGGTATTATAATGAGTTATTTACATTTTCCACATATTTGAATTCACAGGGCTGTGAAAAATTTTTTACAAACGATCTAAGAATGTGAAAACACAAAATTGTTACAATTTTCCACTTAGTTTAGCCAATATCGGAAAAATGAATTATTTCTATAGTCAGATAATGAAATTTTGAATGACTTATGCGAATGTTCTTTAGTTGATTAAAAAGATGACGAACGAACCATATGAAATTGTATTTTTGATATTTTTTTGAATTAACCATTCGACGTGAAAAGGATTTTCAAATTAAATGAATGAAAAATGATTGTCTGATTATGTGGATTAAAAAATATATTTTTATTTGACTACTTTTATCAATTGAGTAACTATGAATGTTTGAATGAAAGAAAAAAAGATGATTAGCAAAATTCAATAATTTAAAATTTCATATATTAAAATCAAGCAAATTTTATAATCAATAATGATATAAGGTTCCTTTTACCACATCTTTTTTGGCTTATTTATAAAAATCTCAAATTTTAAAAATATCTCGTAAAACTTATATGTTTTTTTAATTTCAACGATTATCTTATTTTTATGCGTTTTGTTCTAATCAATGATTTTATTTGATATTCTATTGTATTAAATTGACTAATTATCTAATGTTTTATAGATGATTCGTTTACGTTTTATTGGTGATGATTTTAATGCAATCTAATTTATCTAAAATGAACTATTCGCGTTCCTTGTTCGTGATGAGATTCGATTTAATGTATATTAAGGCAATCAAACATTCGCGAAAATAAAGCACTTTTTTATTGTCTAAAATGCCATAAATAACTATAATCACATAGCACGCAAGTGAACCTCGGAGGAAATAAACATGGAAGTCAAAACATACCAACCATCAAAAATCAAGCATGCTCACAAAGCCGGTTTCCGCGCTAGAATGAAAACCGCTAATGGACGTAACGTTCTTGCACGTCGTAGAGCCAAAGGCAGAGCTAAAATTGCTGACTAATCCCTGAAATAAGGGATTTTTGCATTTTATAACGAGTGATGAAAAGAATTAATCGTATATTAAAACGTCCAGAATTTTCTGAGATTATTACGAGTACACCGGTTGTAAAATCAAAACATTACGTCATCCATTTCAGGAAGAATAATTACGGTTATTCACGTATTGGCATTAGTGTTTCTAAAAAGAACGGTCATGCCGTTACGAGAAATAAAATACGTCGTCAAATTAGGGCGATGATTGCTTCTGATTATGATTTAAATAAATCCTTTGATTTGATAATCATAGTTCGCGTTAATTACAACCCGGAAGAATTCTTCGTGGAAAAATCTGAGCTGCTCGAGAGCTTAGCGAAAATTGGAGAACAACCTTGAAAAAATCTACAAAAGCAAAAATCTTTGGGGGAATCGTAGCTGTTTTTGGCGCGGCTCTTCTTTCTGGCTGTACCGCTAATTTCTGCTCTGAGGTAGATCAAGCGAGAATTGCTTATACCTACGAACAAGGAGTTACGGTTTATTGTTCAAAAGACCAAATCCCCGAAGAATACAAAGTCGATGATGCAGACTATCCACTCAGTTGGCAAGTCTATGAAGGCAACGACTCTCTTTGGGCATACATTCCTACTGATACAGACGGATTGTTTACCGCCAAGAAAGCTGATTACCTTACAAATACCATTTTAAAGTCTGCGACGAACAATTTAATCAAAAAGCCAACTTATGCCTATTGGAAAAAAGCTGACCAATACGTATTAGACAATTCAATAAAACTTTACGCTGAGGATATCTTGAAAAAAGATAATCCAAACCAATTGCCATCTGCTTCTGATATTGAAACGAAGGCTTCAGCGCTTAAAAAGGAAATAACTTCTACTCAAGTTAATCCTTTCAGTAGCCCTGATTGCGTCGGAAACGAAGACGGTGTTACCGCCAATACCGATTCAATCTTAAGAAATTATGGTTATTGGAAATTCGATGGAGTAAAAGAAAATGGCGGTCACGAACTTTATAAGAACTGGACGGAAATGAACGAAAGCATCGAAAAAGAATTCGATGATGAAGGATATTCCGGAAAAGCTCTTGTTCCAAATTCAGACTTCACAAGTCTTTATAAATCAGCAATCACCTCGAAATATTCATCAGTTCGTACTTGTTTAACAACAAGAACACGTGCTGAAGGATATGGATCTTATGGATCTTCAGCTAATTGGTCCGTTCAAATTCATACAACTGATTGGGGCGCAGCTTGGGGAAAAGGCTTATTTGAAGGATTAATCGTTTATCCAGTCTCTTACTTGGTTGACGCAATATCATTTGGCGTTGATCCAGCCTTATCAGGTATGGGACAAATCTTAGCTCTTATTGTCACAACGGTTGTCGTTAGATTAATTGTTATGGCCTTAACCTTCAAAGGAACCCTTGATCAGCAAAAGATGCAAGCCTTGCAACCACAATTAGCAAAGCTTCAAGCTAAATATCCAAACTCAAAAGAGAACCAGGCACAGCAACAAAGATTGCAACAAGAACAAATGGCCTTATACAAACGTAATAAGGTTTCTATGGCTTCAACCTTCATTGTTCTTCTTGTTCAGTTCCCTGTCTTCATCTCTGTTTGGGGAGCCTTGCAAAGTAATGCCGTTCTTTCTACAGGTCAAATCCTCAATTTACGTTTATCCGATACCATTTCATCCGTATTAACTAATTTCTCCGGAACGTGGTATGCGAATACAAGCGGATGGTGGACTGCTCTTGTCTTATTCATTGTTATGTCTGGCTTACAATTCCTTTCCGTTAAACTTCCTCAATGGATTACGAAAGCGCAATTGAAGAATCAGCAAAAATTAACAGCCAACCCAGCACAAGACGAAAATGCTCGCAGAATGAAGATGATGAGCTACATTATGTTAGCGGTAACAATCTTCATGGGCTTCGCTTTGCCTGCTGCTATGGGTGTTTATTGGGCGATTGGCGCTATTATGAGTATGGTCCAAACCTTAATCACTCAATTAATAGTCAAAAAACACATGCTCAAAAAAACTAATAATAAGAGGTAAGGATATATGAAACAATACACAGCTAAAACAATTGATGAGGCTCTTGCAGCTGCTTCTGCTGACTTAGGCGTTGAAACGGACAAAATCATCTACACGGTTGTAGAAGAAAAGAAAGGCTTATTCCACAAATCTGCCACTATCGAAGTTTCTACGATTGATGATGCAGCCGTTTATGCTCAAGAATATCTCAAAGAGGCAATTGGCGGGATGGGAATTGAAATTACCACAACCGCTAAGATTCAAGATGATATCATCCATATTACACTTGATTCGGAGAGAAACCCTGTCTTAATCGGGAAGGGCGGAAGAACGCTCCAAGCCTTGAATGAATTAGATCGTCTTGCCGTTTCTAATAAATTCAGAAGAAGATACAGAATCCTTCTTGATGTTGGTGGCTATAAGGAAGACAAATATTCCCATATCGCTTATATTGCCAAAAAGAACGCTAAAGAAGTTCTTAGATCAAAAATCGATGTTCAATTATCTCCGATGACTCCAGATGAAAGAAGAGTAGTTCATAATACTCTCAACAATTGGGAACACATCAAAACTGAATCAACTGGCGAAGGCAAGGATAGAGCCGTTGTCATCAAATACGTTGATTAATCCTAATTGATAATTAGCAGGTCATTCAAAGAAAGACCTGCTTTTTATATTTATTTTATAAATATTGTTTGTATAATCTTAAATGTATGGAGGTCCTAAAATGAAAAACGCTATTCTTGTTTTCGCTGCTATAAGCTTGGTTTCCGTTTGCGGAACTCTTATTGGTGGAATGATTCAATTGCCGGGATATTGCGATCCACAATATTTAATCATTCTAGAAGTTCTCATTGGCATTTACGTGTCGTTAACTATCATCGTTAGCCTCTTAGTCATTATCGCCACTGTACGCGATATGAAATATATCTCAATTGGTGTTCTTGCTTTGTTCTTCTCTGGACTTATAACCGGCATTCTCTATTTAGTATGGAAAACGCACGCCGAAAATGAATATGATGGCTCATTTTATAAAACGAATAAGAATGATGCTTTAAGCGAAGAAGAATATAGTAAACAAATAGATATACTCGATGAGATGAAATTAAGAGGTGCGATTAAAAACGAAGAATATATAGAAAGAAAAGAAAAACTTCTTAAAAAACGCAAATCCGCTTGATGCGTGTATTAATTTTCAATAAAAATACATCTTAATAAAATGAATAATAACGTAATAATAGC
>CAVKAU010000061.1:0-7532 GCA_963654035.1 bacterium
CCTCTTCTCTATTTTATATTGCCCAACCTTAAATGAACATTAAATGAGTCATGATGTTGTTATTTTATATATTTTTATATTTTTTTACCGTCCAAGACTTAATAAAGTCTTATTTTTTAAAAGAAAATTTGTGCTTGAAAAATGATTTTTTATTCGGAATAATAATGCCGTCCATAAAGAGAACGGGTAGAGACAAGCTCGATGATCCGTCAGCAACCTGATACTAGTCAAAGGTGCTAATGCTTGAACGATGGGTGTAGAAATACGAAACATGTATTAATTCCCCCATCAACTATGGGGCTTTTCTTTTCTCGATATGGACTCTTTATAAGGAGCAAAATATGGAAAACAAAGAAAAGAAACAAATTAAAAGCAAAAAATCAAAATCAGCAACAGAGAAAAAAGAAGAGCCAAAAGTCATACATTTAGGCTCACCTGCTTTCCACCCAGATGAAATTAAGGCGTGGTTTGTCGCATTATTAACCTCAATGATTAAATATCTAGAGATGAATAAAGCAATCTATAACGAAGATAACGACGCATATATCGAAGATTGCAAGCAACGAATTGCCGCAGTTAAAAAGGTCGTTAATGGTGAAACTTTCTCTAAGGAAGTGCTTAGAGGTCTTCGCTGGACTACTCATATCGACAATTGGTGGAAATCTTCCTCTGGCATCGCTAGCTCTTTGAGCCCTTATTTTCTAGAGGGGGAAGATAGGTATTATTCCATCAGAAAAAAAGAAGTTGGGATGGAAAACGAAGCAGTCTCTAAGAATTTCGATTAATATCGTTATTGACGAATTGCTTCGATACCTCCTTGGCAAGTCGTTTAATAAGAAAAGATCACACTGACTTTAAGTGCGATCTTTTTCCATTTCAGATAACTTAGCGTTTAATTTCTTGTAGATGTGTTCGACCATCCATCTTTCACTAGATAAGGAATATACGTCATCTAACTTTACCCATCTTAGTCCGGAGTTTTCATCTTCTTTAATAATTAATCGATCGTTCTCATCCTCTTGTAAGAGATAGGTTATGTTTAGGTGAAGATGAGAAGAAACATATTTGCCTTTCTTATAATGTCCATCAACAGTAAGAATCTCTAAGGAAAATATCTTTCCATTATTAAGGATCTTGAAGTTTGAAAGACCACTTTCTTCTTTTGCCTCTCTTAAAGCAACGCTTAAACAATCAACCTCATCATCGTTATGTCCGCCAAGCCAACTCCAAGCCTTATATATGTTGTGGTAGCAAAGTAAGACCTTATCCTTTTCTTTGTTGACGATCCAACATGAAGAAGTAAGATGTAAAATCTCATTTTCCCTGGTGAAAACCCCTTCTTCTTTATTTAAGGCAGCTAAGATTGTCTCTTTGTCTTTCTTCTCTTCTTCGTTATACGGAGAGAAATCTTCGATTTGTTTTATTAATTCTTCTTTTAGCATATTATTTCAAATCCTTGATTAAGTTTTGTAGATTTAAAAAGACTTTTGCTAACGGGAATCCATCAACTAAGGTATGGGAAACGGTTATATTTAGCGTTAAATGATATTTGTTATCTAAGCCTTTTTCGTATTTGTCCCAAAGAACTCTTGGAATGGAAAGACTGTCGTGATTGCCAGATGGCGTTGGATGTTGGAAGCCCTTAACGTGTAATAAAGGCAGACACGAGGCAAGAATGACGTTTGGCGCGGAGCATAATGGAGACGTGTTTAACTCATCGTTAGGATTTAACTCTTTGGCTTTGCTATTTAATTCTGTTACTTCTTTGATAAATGCGTCTATATTTTCGTTAAATGGGCAACCAACGTTGATATAGACGTCTTCCTTTCCCATCACCGTCCAGGTTGGTTCAATAGAATCGTAATAATAAATATGACCATTTTCTTCTCTTAAATGAAGCTCATAAACGGAATTGATCGCTTTAGTAAGCAAATAAAGGAATACAGGAAAAAAAGATAATCTCTTTTCCTTTATATATAAGACAATGTTCGTTACATCAATATCGACATCTAAGCCGTATGAAGGATTTGGAAATGTGGAAAAATAATAGAATTGGTTTCTTTTCTTATATGTCTTCAATTCGATTTCTTTTCTCATTTGATGGCTCCTTTCTCTCTTAATTGATTTAAGAGATACTCTTTTGCCTTAGGGTCATATTTAAGATCAAGCTCATCTATATTTATATCAATGATTCTATCTTTAGGATAAGCCTTTTTGATCATCTCATCGTATCCATCATAGATAAATTTGTAATAGGAGACCAATTCAGGATCGATTTCAAATGAGCGACCGCGGCTTTTGATGCGTTTGAAAACGGTTTCAAAGGAGCCGTGAAGATAGATTAAAATATTTTCTTTAGAATTTTTTAAGTCATTCAAAGCCTCAAATATTTCATTTGCAAAAGAATCATAGACTTTCATTTCTAATTCATTGATGTCGCCAAGCTCGTAATTCTTTTTTGCAAAATAACAATCTTCAAACAAGCTTCTATCAAGGATGGCGTTTTCTTCTTTTATGGCGTTTCTAAGGGTGTTGAATCTTGCTCTAAGAAATGATAATTGCGAAAGAAATGGATATCTTTTTTCTTTCTTTTCTTCGGGGGTTGCCGTGTAGAAAAGAGAAAGAATCTCATTGCCTCTAACGCTTTCGAAATATGCTGGCAAACCAAGCTCTTTTTCGAGCATTTTTGCCGTTGTCGTCTTTCCAACGCCAATCATTCCGCCAATTACAATCATTTCCTTTTCTCCTAAATATCTTGATGGATTATCTTACAAAGAGTTTTCCTTAGCCACATAAATATGTTGCTAATTTTGAAACAAATACGTAAAAATTCGGTCAATTTATTTTTTGCTGTTTTTCCGGTAAATATGTAACGATTTATTTTTACTATTCCATTCATTTTTTTCAATTTATAATGAAGTACCGGATAATACCACACCAAAAAAATTCTATTACGATACGACTATGACTCATAAGTTAAGCGAATGGAAGTGTTTTAATAGAAGAGGAAGATTATCCAGAATTCATACATAGGAGGAAAAAACGTATGAAAAAACAAGCACTTTTAATCTTAGGTGCATCTCTCCTCACTCTTGCTTCTTGCAACAATGAAACAAAAACTTCAGAATCGCAAGATGCCTCTGTTATTAAGGTTGCCTTAGTAACTGACTCCGGGACGTTAAATGACCACAACTTCAACCAAACTTCATGGGAAGCTGTGAATGACTGGGCTGTCGCAAACGGCGGTGGCAAAATCGAAAACCAAGTTGTTAGCACTGGATCCATCCAAACAATGTACTATCAACCAACTTCAACAGGTGGAGATTTCACCACGACAGAAAGAGTTGCTGCTATTAAATCAGCTGCTGACTGGGGCGCTAAATTCATCGTTTTACCTGGCTATCTTTTCCAACCAGTTGTAAAAATCGTTCAATCAAACAAAGCTTATAAAGACATTCATTTCTTAGCTTTGGATTGTGTTAACCAAGATTCCGATAACAACTATGCGGAATTCACCTTAACCGATAAAGTATCCATGACTCAATATCATGAAGAACAAGCTGGCTTCATGGCTGGTTATGGCGCCGTTAAAGATGGCTTAAGGAAGTTAGGCTTCGTTGGTGGAATGTCCGTTCCTGCCGTCACAAGATATGGTTATGGCTATATCCAAGGCGCAGAAAAGGCTGCAACTGAATTGAATTTAGCTGATTCAAGCATCGATATGCAATATTACTATGCCGGTGCCTTTGCTTCTACTCCTGAAGCAACCAACCTTGCTAAGAATTGGTATGAAGGCGGAACCGAAACAATATTTGCTTGTGGCGGAGCCGTTTATAATTCTGTTACCACTGCTCTTTCTGGCATCGCTAACAAAGAAGGAAAATCGTGGATTGGCGTTGATACAAACCAACACGCTGATACCTCCATCAAACCAGAAGGAACAAGAGATTATCTCTTAACTTCTGCTATGAAAGGCTTAGGAGAATCAATCAAATCGGCCTTAACAGATTGGAAGAATAACAATTACGCAAAATTCTCTGATAAATTAGCTGGCAAGATTGAAAACCTTGGCATCAATGAAGATGCTGTTGCTCTTCCAACTCCTACTTCAACCGGTGATGAAGGATGCTGGGGATTCAAAAACTGGAAAGTCACTGATTATGATGCTCTTGTTAGCGCAATGAAAGCAGGAACAATCACCGTTTCATCTGACACAACAGCCGCACCAACCGTTTCTAAGGTTAAAGTTACCTACCACAACAAATAATTCTTTTCGGAGGGCCTTCACGGGCCCTCTTTCCTCATGGAGGTAAACATATGGAAGAAATTGTTCTTGAGCTAAAACATATCTGCAAATATTTTCCTGGCATTAAAGCAAACGATGATATTTCTCTTACCTTGAGAAAAGGCGAGATACATGCTCTTTTAGGGGAAAACGGCGCAGGAAAATCCACCCTTATGTCAATGGTTTCAGGATTATATGAGCCTGATTCTGGCGAAATATTTTTAAATGGTGAAAAGGTTTCTATCAAAGATCCTCATGAAGCTTGCAAAATGGGAATTGGCATGGTCCACCAACATTTTATGCTTGTAGGAGTTTTTTCAGCATTAGAAAACATCATTCTTGGCGAAGAGCCAGTCGGTCGTTTTGGCCGCATAAAACCAAAAGAGGCTAGAGCTAAGCTAGAAGATTTATGCACTAGATATAATTTCCATATCAACCTTGATGGAAAAATCGATGACATGTCTGTTGGAGAGCAACAGAAAGTCGAAATCTTGAAGATGTTATATCGTGATTCGAATATATTGATTTTTGATGAGCCTACAGCTGTTTTGACTCCTCAAGAAATCGATGATTTGATGATTTCGATGAAAAACCTCGCCAAAGAAGGAAAATCGATTCTTTTCATTTCTCATAAATTGAACGAGATCATGGCTGTTACAGACAAGGTAACGGTTCTAAGAAAGGGCCAATGCATTGGAACGGTAAACACAAAAGAGACAAATGAAGAAGAATTATCTCGTTTGATGGTTGGAAGAGACGTCCAACTCGTTACCCAAAAAGGCGAATGCAAACCAGGCGAAGATATTCTTACAATCAATAATTTAACCGTCTTCAATCAAGAAAAAGGCAAAGATACCGTCAATAACGTTAGCTTAAACGTTCGTAAAGGCGAGATTGTTTGTTTGGCAGGAATTGAAGGTAATGGCCAAAGCGATCTTATCTATGCCCTTACTGGTATTTGTAAGGCCAAAGCAGGTGAAATCATCCTCCATCACGTTAAGAACCCTCATTACAATAAAACAATCAAAAAACTAGTTGAATCCAAGGGTAAAACATACAAAGAGGAAGAATATATCGATGCTCATTTAGAGAAATTAAGCATTCGTAAAAGAGATTTAGCTGGATTATCGCATATTCCAGAAGATCGTCATAAATTTGGCTTAGCTTTGGATTTCTCCTTGGAAGATAATCTTGTGCTTGAAAGATATTTTCAAAAGCCTTTCAACATTTTTGATTTGCGCAATAAGAAAGCAATCAACGAATATGCTAATAAGTTAATCGAGGAATATGACATTCGTTCATCTTTAGGCGCGGAAACAATTGTTCGCTCAATGTCTGGCGGAAATCAGCAAAAGGCTATTATCGGAAGACAATTAGACTTGAATTCGCCACTTCTTATTGCTGTTTCTCCAACAAGAGGGCTTGACGTTGGAGCAATCGAGAAAATTCATAAGCAACTAATCGATAACAGAGACCAAGGAAAAGGTGTTTTGCTTGTCTCTCTTGAGCTTGAAGAAGTAATGAACGTCTCTGATAGAATTCTCGTTATGCATAATGGAAGAATCGTTGCAGAACTCAATCCAAAAGAGACAACAGTCCAAGAGATAGGCTTATATATGTCTGGTGCTAAAGTCCAAGAAGGAAGAGGTGAATAGTTATGAAAAATTTCTTTTCAAAAATTGGTAATTTCTTCGTAAAAGTTGGTTCTTTCTTTAAAAAAGCGTTCACACCGGTAGGTCATTTTCTTAATAAATACGTCTGGCATTATTTAAGATATTTATTCGTCCCTATTGCTAAGTTCTTTTCTTGGCTTTTTCACTTCAAGGTTGCAAGAGCCGTGACTAGTTCAATTGTTTGTATCTTTATTGGATTGTTCGCTGGTTTTATTATCATGCTTATTCGCGATCCAGAAAACTGCTTCGCTGGCATCGCCGTCCTATTTACAGCTGGTTTTCAAGGAATGTCTGAAGGAGATTTCGATGCCATATCGCATGTTATTGGCACGATGACTCCAATGGTTATGGCCGGCATTTCAATTTCTTTTGCTTTCAAGCTTGGGCTATTCAATATCGGTATCACAGGTCAGTTAACAATGGGCGCCTTCATTGCCCTTGTTTGCTCATTCTGTGGGATGCCTTGGCATGTTTGCATCCTTGCTGCTATAGCTGGTGGGGCTTTTATTGGCATGATTTCCGGCTTACTTAAAGCGCATTTCAACGTCAATGAGGTTCTTTCTGGCATCATGCTTAACTGGATTGTCTACTATATGTGTGGCTTGCTTGGTGATTATCTTCCTAGTGATTGGATAGATAAATCGAACAAGACTCAGCTTGCTAAGATGTTTGCGGCAGGAAGACTTCCGACATTATTTAATGAATTTGATGCGGAAGGATTTGTTAATCAGCCGTATTACAATATTACGGCAGGTATTTTCATCTCTATTGGCGTGGCCATCATCATTTGGTTTGTTTTGAAATTCACAAGATTTGGTTTTGAACTTAAATTATGCGGATCAAATAAGTTTGCCGCTAAATATGCTGGCATCAATCAAAATTCAAAAATCGTATTATCCCTACTTATTTCCGGGGCAATTGCTGGCGCATGTGGCTATATGGTCTTTGCCACTCCTTCACCTAAGGCTTTCACCTTTGGCGCTTTAGACGGAGTTATGTTATCAGATGGATTTAATGGTATTTCTGTGGCCCTTATTGGTCAAACGGATCCAATTGGCTGCATCTTCTCTTCTTTCATTTTGGCCTATCTTTCTGAAGGACAAACCCAAATCGTTAATGTCTCCATTCTTTATTCAAAATATTACATGGAGCTTATTAAAGCGGTAATTATCTATGCCGCATCATTTAGTGCCTTTATTGGAATACTTATTAGAAAAGCAAACGAAGAAAACAAAGTCTTAATTGATACGTCATTTAATGAACTTTATCGTTCTAAAAAGGAGGAAAGTTTATGAATCCATTGATGATTTTAGATGGTGTGATGATTACTGATAGCCTTTGGGGCAACTTGGTTTTCTATTTCATCGTTTTCGGAGTTGGCTTTATTCTTGGCTCTTATGGCGGTATGTTTTCGGAATGTTCTGGCATTATCAATATTGCCCTTGATGGAGCGATGTTGCTCGGGGCTTTCTCTGGCATTATTTTCTGCCAGCAAATGGGAGACGCCTTAGCGGGCTCGGAGTTATTAAACAATTGGTTCTTCGTTAACTTTATTTATTTGCTTGGTTTATTAG
>CAVKAU010000062.1:0-6357 GCA_963654035.1 bacterium
CCGAAAAAGCCACACACAATTTTGATGGTGGCACTGAAACAAAACCAGCCACCGAAGATGAGACAGGAGTCAAAACATATACCTGTCTTACTTGTTCATACAAGAAAGAAGAAACTCTTCCTAAGTTAGAGCACGTCCACACCTTTGATACAGAGCATTGGAAACAAAATGAAACCTATCACTGGCACGAGGCCACTTGCGTCCATACGGATGAAAGGGATTCCTATGCTGAACACAATTTCTCGACTGAACCAACAGTCGATGAACAACCTACTTACACAAATGAAGGATTGCAACATTATACCTGCCTAACTTGTGCTTACGAGAAGAGCGAAACCATCCCGATGCTTGTGAAGAAAGAATCTATTATTACGCTGAATATAAACCAAGATAAGTTGAAAGATACCTACAACGGCAAGAGTATCAGCACATTTATCAATGCAAGTAGCTTCCGTTGCTCGACTGGCGCAGTAACTGTTACCTATCGAAAAACCACTGAATCAATTTGGTATACAACTGAAAACGCACCTAAAGACGTTGGCACATATATAGTTAAAGCTGCTATCGAAGAAGGAGAGGATTATAAGGCTAATGATCTGCAAATCTCCTTTGTTTTGGAACAACGCGTTTTAGGCGCAGGACTAAACCTCGATAAAGTTTATGATGGCACAAGCACCAAGACGATTTCTAACATCAAAGATGATGGATCTACCGATGCTTTGGTTAGCTATGGCGCAATTGATGGAGACGATGTTAGCGTCAATGTCGATTACAAACGCTCTTATGTAACTGCAGAGGCTTCTCTTTCTAAGGGCAACATCACTCTTTCAGGCGATGATGCTGCAAATTATAAACTCGTTTTAGATAAGGACACATATACAATTTCAACCAGGAGGAAATTGACTTTGCCTGTTTCTCTTAAAAACGGGCAATTCACCCGTAGCGCCTCCGATAGGCAATATAATGCCATTTATCATTTCACTGAAGAAGATGGCGTTTTGCCAGGAGACGATGTCTATTTATACGATGATGCAACTCGAAACAAAGAATTCTGGAAGATCGGTACGCACGAATTCATGTATGAGCATCTGGATATTTCTGATGATAATTACGACTTCCACATGCCAGAAGAATGGGAGGATATTACTCTCACCTTGACCATTCTTAATGACGAGACATTCCGCTTTATTCAAACGTCTCAAATATACAGCGTGAGCACAAGTCTTCTCCGTGCAACTGGCTACGTTCAAGATGGACAAGTGGCCGTTGGTGATACCGTTTATTTCTCGCATGTTGGAAAATCAGCACAAGTGGAAAAGATCGAAGATAGTGATGGAAATAGCCTCGAAAAAGTGGGAAGGTTTGAATATGATTCCATTAACCTTTATTTGACTTCTTCGGATACGACCGGATTATTCGCCTCTCTTTTCAAAACTAATGGGTTATCAATATGGGGAGATGCCGAAAGCGCTAAATCAATCTCACAATTCAATGCGACATTAAAGAATTTTTCCGACACCGCATATAACAAGATTGGTGCAAAACCTCGCTTCTATTTCGCACCTGATCTTTTAGCGGCATATGCCACTGGCAACAGCAGCTTCGTAGATCTTAGTTATAAAGGAATGTTTGTCAACACAGCCGAAATTGTCGAAATAAGAGGCAACGATAATAAGCCGATTTCATCGATACCGGTTGGTGAAGAAAGGAAAGTCACATTTGAATTTGATTCTAGGAACGCCTATCCCGTGAAAGAAGGAGATGAATTCGTCAACTTCTATGCCGGTGTTAGCGGAAAAGCCGCTTTGCTAGGCAAGGTGACAAGCGTTCATACGCACCTTGACGGCTTTTATAAAACTGGCTATTGCGATGAAGAATTAGACGGTGGTTGCGGATATTCCGTTGCCTATGAAACATTCACCATGAGCGTGGACGAAAAGACTTATACCTTCTCTGCAGGAGACAATGGTAGCATAATAACTGGCCAATATGGCTTCTATGAAATAACTCTTCCTGAAGCTAAAATCTTTAGGTTCAGTATCATAAATAAAGATGGTGATGATATTACCGACAAAAATTACCACGCTTTGTATAACAAAGATGGTACGGTGCGTAAAAAGGTCTCGCAAAAAGGAGCATCACTTTCGGGAGCAAAACCTGTATATTATACAGGCTATACAGGACCTGACTCGATTATCATCGCTATCCATCCAGACGTTTCTCTATACTACTTCCAAATGACCTTCACCCAGATTTACCCAGTATCGTAAAAGGAAGTGACAAAAATCAAAATAAGCGGGGCAACCCGCTTATTTTTTATATTCTTGATTTTTAGTGTAAGTTTGTGACACAAAACCATTAAGCCCAATTTGCTAATTTGCTTTTGTCTTCTTAGAAAGATTGTCTATAATAATTGATGTTGACGAAAGGAAAAAATTAAATGGTCAAATTAGTATTAATTAGACATGGTCAATCCGAGTGGAATCTTAAGAATCTTTTCACTGGTTGGACTGATGTGGAGCTTAGCGAACAAGGCGTCAAAGAAGCTCATGAAGCTGGCAAACTCTTAAAAGAAAAAGGATATTCTTTCGATCTTGCTTTTAGCTCCGTTTTAAAAAGAGCAAACCATACAATGGATTATGCTTTAGAGGAAATGGGAGAAACATCCATTCCTAAGTTTTATACTTGGAGATTAAATGAACGCCATTATGGCGCTTTACAAGGCTTGAACAAAGCTGAATCTGCCGAAAAATGGGGCGCTGAACAAGTCCACATTTGGAGAAGAAGCGCAGATGTACCACCTCTTCCATTAACAAAAGACGATGAAAGATGGCCAGGCAACCAAGAAAAATACAAAGAATTAATCGCTAAAGGCGAAATGACAATCGAAGATTGCCCATTAACCGAATGCTTGATCGATACAGCCAATCGTGTTAAACCTTATTTTGATACGAAAATCGCTCCAGAAATCAAAGCAGGTAAGAAAGTTTTAATTGCTGCTCATGGTAACTCCTTACGTTCTATCGTCATGATGTTAGAAAACCTTACGCCAGAGCAAATTATCTCCGTTGAAATTCCTACAGGAAAACCACTCGTTTATGAATTAGACGAGAAAGACCTCAAGGTTCTTAATAAATACTACTTATAATTTCTAAAATTTAAATGGTATTAAAAATGTCTCCCTATGATTTTGTGGGGGACATTTTTTAATGGAAATTTTTCATTTTTCCAATTAATTTTTCCATTGCTTTATCAATGAGTATCGTTAATGGAGAAAGATTGAAAAAGTATCTAGCGTTCTTGGCTTTATGCCCACGTTTATAAGAATTATATAGATAGCCAATAAATGCAGGATATTCATTGTTGCTAATCGCTTTATCCATCTTAATCTTAGCGAACTTAAGCATATCTTCCTCATTTTTAATGATTTTCATGCAGGATTTACGGCATTCTTTGGTAAATGCTGCAACATCATATTCAACATATGGCGAAACCTTTAAAATCTTTCCGACTATTTCCAAGGTGGCAATGAATACATCTTGTGATGTTTTGCAATTATAGCCGGCTTTCACTAGGGATTTATCGATTTTTTTCCAAAGCAAAGGATCATCAACAACGCATTCTCTTACAAAATCATCAGCAATATCTTGGAATCCTTCAAGCGAAGAAAAAGCGAAATAAGAACCAAGGGCATCACCAAAAGCTTTCTTTGCATCAAGATAACCGACTTGGAAATTATTCATAAGTGTCTCATGCTTAAAATCCATTATCCATCCTAAATCAACGACTGAGGAGATTGTTTTAACAAATGGCAGTTGTGTTAGCTCAACATGCTGAGGCACGGCTGGATAAGACTTTAATTTAACGGCAACAATTTGCGTCGCGCCCATCTGTATAGCTAAGTCAATTGGTAGGTTGTCAGATAAACCCCCATCAACATATTTTTGCTTACCGATTTTTGAAATAGGGAAAATTGGCCAGCAAGCACTTGATGCTTGAAGATAAGAAATGATTTCTTCTTCTTTAAGATCGTCAGTGGTTTTGTTCACTTGCTTCATTGAAGGATATTTCGTTGTAACAATGCCTAATTTAATCTTGCTTTCTTTAATCTTTTTAGGATTGCAAAATTCATTAAGCAATTTAACGAACGGGGAATTATCGGCCCCACCGTTTTTTAAATAGGATCCTACAAAGGCAAGCGCTTTCGATGTTGAGAAATTTTCAAGACCCTTTTTTCCGATGTTTATGCCATTATTCATAACGTCTTCCATTGAAATGTTATTCCAAAGATCAAAACATTTCTCATAGTCTCCAGAAACATACATTGCGCCAATTAATGCGCCAATAGAAGTGCCTGTGACAATATCAAAATGAATGTTTTTTTCTTCAAGATATTTCCATACTCCGACTTCGTAGGAACCTAGCGATCCCCCACCACATAATACCAACGCCTTGCTCATAAAATCATTATATAAGAACGGACAAGAATAATAAATCTAGTAATTAATACGAGATGTGCTTGCAATTGATACAAGAAGCGATTATTATAATGCCATGAGCACAAGAGAAATTACATTACCAAATTACACAGAAGGACAAGAAATAGCCAATTCATTGTCCCACGCAGTCGGAGCGCTATTATGCCTCCTTGGCTTTCCGTTCCTTATAGTTAAGGCAGCACAAACCCATAATGCCTGGGCGATTGTTGGCTGTTCGCTGTTCTTTTTTGGAGCGCTTATAACTTATTTAGGATCGGCAATTTATCACGGTCTTCCAAAATCAGACGTGAAGAAAATCTGGCGAGTGATGGACCATTGCAATATTTTCTTCTTGATAATTGGCACATATTCGCCATATTGCTTGGTCGCCCTTAGAAATTATTCCTTAGGATGGGCTTGGTCCATTTATGGCGTCGTTGTTTTCTTTGGCATAGTCGGAATAATATTGAACGCCATTGATTTAAAGAAATTTGCCGTTTTATCAATGGTTGATTACTTGTTTACTGGCTGGGCCATTATTGTTTCCTTCTATCCTTTGACTGCTTCAATTGGCTTTATGAACGGAACTTTCTTACTCCTTTTAGGTGGAATATCTTATACAATCGGCGCAGTGCTTTACGGAATTGGCGGCAAGAAGAATCAATGGTTCCACTTTATCTTCCATCTCTTTGTCCTACTTGGAACGATATTGATGTTCTTCTCGATTTATTTCTACGTTATCTAAATAGAATATTTAGTTACAGACTCAAATTGGCTATAATTATTCGGCTAGGATAGATTATGGCCAAAAAGAAAGACGATTCAGTATTATTAGAAAATAGAAGAGCAGGATTTGAATATTTTCTTAGTGATTTTATGACTGCTGGCTTAGTTTTAACTGGCACAGAAATCAAATCGCTTAGAAGACATGATGCAAATATAACTGATGCCTATGTCATTTTAAAAAATTGCGAGGCTTTTGTTGTTAATATGCATATTGCCCCATATAAGGAGGGCAACATTTTTAACGTTGATCATCTTAGAGATCGCAAATTGCTCTTAAACAGAAACGAATTAAATAAATTAAAAAGAAAACTAACTGCCACAGGAAATACCTGTGTTCCTACGAAACTCTTTTTGCAGCATGGCTATGCTAAATTAGAAATTGCTGTGGCTAAAGGCAAAAAGCTTCACGATAAACGTGATGCGTTAAAGGAAAAAGATCTCAAGCGTTCTGAAAGCAAAGGACGTTCTGTTAGGGATTATCAAGACTAAGATGAATTACGAAGAGATTCTTAATTACCTAAGTACCATAGAAAGAGAAGATGAAGTAGGAGATAATTCTGCTTGGCTTGCCTTCGTTAGAAAAAACAATATCTCAATTAATTTTCCTTATATTCACATTACTGGCAGTAACAATAAAGAAAATGCTGGTAATTATCTTTTTGATATTTATAATGGCGAAGAATATAAGGTTGGATTATTTTCACAAGAAGAAACATCTCCTATAGAACGCATAAGGATATCTGGTGGTCATATACCAGAATATTCATTCGTGGAGATTTTTAATCGTTATGAAAAAGCGATAATTAATACACGCCTCAACTCTTTTGAGATTTTAACGCTCATATGTATTACCTATTTTAATGAGGAAAACATTACTTTAGGAATCTTAGAAACGTTATGCGGGGGCAACTTTGATCCAACTAACATTGAATCTGATGCCTGCCTCCTTTCAATCATTTCCTCTATCTCCTTGGAACATACCAATATTCTTGGAACTTCCATTTCCGAAATCGCCTATCAAAAAGCAGGAATCATTAAAGAAAGAAGCAGAACACTAATTGCCAAATTTGATGAGAATGCGACTGATATAATT
>CAVKAU010000063.1:0-4203 GCA_963654035.1 bacterium
TTCCAGCCATATCCTAAAGCCAAATCACAAAAACCCATGCCAAGAGATCCGGCAACTCCACCAATAAGTGGTCCGCATAGTAATCCGGCAAGGACGCAAAAAAGGTTTCCTAAATGAATTTTACTTGTCCCAAGAGGTATTGAAATAAAGGTTCCTCCGAAACATAAGGCAATAAAAATTGCCGCATAAATAATTTTTATCAATAATTGTCTTTCTTTACTCATGCAATGAATGTTAGTTAAGGAAACGAACTAAATCAAGTAAATGTTTTGCAATAGCATTAATGTCAGATACGCAAAAAGCGCCTTTTAATGCGACGATTTAAAATGCCACAAAAAGCATATTTAAAAAAGATAGATAACGAAAGGATCTATCATAAATGGGACAGACATGATAAATCCTAGGTTATCGTTTCTTCTAAAAAACATTTGAAAGGCACTGCAAATGATTTTCTACGCTCATTTCTTTTTCTTTCTTTTCTTAGGGCTTGGATCCCATTCATAATCTGGGTCCAGTTTCCTTTGCTTAGCAAACCACTGCTTATGTTCGTTTAGCGACATCATGTATGGACTAGGCTTTGCATCTGGCTCATCTTCAAAGCCAGTGTCTTCCAACCACAAATAGGGCAGATATCGGAACAGTAAACATTTTTAAATTCATATTCACCACAAACGGGGCATTTATGCGGTTCAGGATCGCCAATAAAATCTAAATAATATTCCCATTTCGGATTTTCTTTTCTTTTTTTGTTTATACCAAACTTTGTATTGATTTAGTGACATTTCATTAGCCTGATTTTCCAAATTTGGGTCGGCAACCTGTTCTAAATCATAAAACAACCACATTTGCAGCATTGAGTCGTATTCGGAGTCAAACCAAGTTGCTCTACGTCGACATAAGTTAATTTTGTAAAATAAAACCTTTTGCACACAGGGCAAAGCATCGGCTTTATTTGTTTTGCATTTTTGTTCATTTTTTGATCTCTTTCTTACTTACCAAGAGATCAAAAGAAACATCAAGGATAAAATTTGGGTTAATAATTCGAATTTCACAATAATTGCATTAAAAAAGACAAGAGAAAATCTTAATCAGCTGCCAAATAATTTGAAAAATGTAATTTTTCCTATCTAGTAAACTTATCTCCAATCTTGTATTATGTAAATGATAGGTAAAAGGGAAGTAAATGTTTAGTAACATAATACTCGAGAGTGCTCAAGATAGTAACTTGTTGGTTGAAATCTTGTTGATGATTGGTGGGCTTGGTGCCCTTTTTGTCGGTATGAATATGCTTCAAGGCGCAACGGAGAAACTTGCGACTGGAGGTTTAAAAAAGCTTTTTAAGAAAACAGCTAATTCAAAGCTCGCTGGCGTAGGAATTGGTACGTTAGCTACCATGATTATGCAATCAAGTGGGGCTACGACTATCATGGTCGTTGGCTTCGTTAATGCTGGCGTCATGAGCTTAACGCAGGCTGCAACCTATATAATGGGCGCAAATATCGGTACAACGATTACCGCTCAGATTGTTGCTTTAGGAGGCTTATCTTCTTCCGCTTTCCCGCTTACGGAAATTCTTATTTCCCTAACTCTTATTGGCGTTGTATTAAAAATGATATGTCATAAAAAGTGGCCAAAAGCCGCCTTTGTTGGTGATATGATCACGGGCCTTGGCTTACTTTTCCTTGGCTTAGAAACCATGACAACGAACATGCAAGGCATTCTCTTAAATAATGCCTCTATTCAAAACGCCTTAACGTCTTTGACTAATCCATTCTTATTGTTGCTTATCGGTATTGTTCTAACGGCGTTAGCACAATCTTCTTCAGCAATAACATCAATTGTTTTGGCTCTTGCAATGGCTGGTGCTGTTGTTGGTGGAAGTGGCAATGGCGTTCTCTACATTATTCTTGGCTCTAACATTGGCTCGTGCGCAACCGCCTTGCTTTCCGCTATCGGTTCAACGACAAATGGTAAAAGAACAGCCATCATTCACCTCTTATTCAATGTCTTTGGCTCAATCATCTTCTTTATTATTCTTGTATGTTGGCCAAATGCGATGGAGATAACATTAGCTAAATGGTTCCCTTCTTCTCCTGCAACACAAATCGCCATGTTCCACACTTTCTTTAATGTTGTGATCACGATTCTCTTCTTGCCTTTCACCAAATTCTTAGTCTTCTTAGCAACGAAAATCATTCCTGAGAAGAAAGGAAGCCCAGAAGAAGATTTGCTCGACCAAAGATTCCTTGCTACGCCAGAACTTGCTTTAACGCAAGCCGTCTCTTATTACCATATCCTTGCTAAGCTTGCTCTTGATGACCTCATTATGGCTTTGGAAGCATTCATTGCCAAGGACATAGAGAAAAGGGAAGAAATCGATGAACTTGAAAATAAAGTCTTGCGTATGTCTAAGGAATTAAATCAATTTATCGTTCAGATTTCTTCTAATGGGGTATCGGAGGAATCTCAAAAGAGAATCTCAAGAATGCAATTAGATATTGCCGATATCGTTCGTCTTACTGAGGTTGCAGACAATATTACCGGTTATACCAATCATGAAATAAATGATGAACTTACCTTCTCTGATGTAGTTTTTAAAGATCTTAAAGTGATGGAAAGCAAAATCGTGGAGATGTTTAATAAAGTCGATAAGATAGTTGATAAACCATCATTAGAAGATTTGTATATTGCTAGAAATATGGAAGATGGAATCGATAATATGCGTACTGAAATGGTGAAAGGTCACTTAAAGAGACTTGAAATAGGCGAATGCAAGCCGCAAAACTCCAATATCTTTATTAATCTTGTTGGCAATCTCGAAAGATGCGGAGACCACCTTAATTTCATCTCCGAGCGTTCTTGCAGCGACCTTCTTCCAAAAAGCGAAGAGAACAATATTACGTTGCACCCTTAATCAAAAATATATTCTTGACGGTTGGAAAAGCCGTCTTTTTTTAATGACGATTCGAGGAAATCGTAATGAGTTGGAATTAGCTTAAGCAAATGAAATGAGGCGTTCATCTTTTTTAAGGCTTCAAGATTGATTCCTTTTCTTTTGATGATACGGAGATATTCTTCATTATCTTCTTCTATTACTTCTATTCTTCCTTGGATTTGTAAAGAATGAATGTTTCCAAAGCCGGAATACGGATCAAAAATAGCGGCAGCAACATTTTTATTCTTCTCAAGGTATTTGAACTTCATTCCGCCTTCGGAAAAGATATAAAAAGCACCATCGTAATAGTTATATTCTAATGGAGTGCATCTGATTTCACCTTCGTAACCTGTTGCTAAAGCCATCGTGTTATGTGAAAGAATGAAAGATTCTATTAACTTAAATAATTGTTCTTTTTCTACTTTGATTCCTGCTTTATCCTTCTTAATCCAATATTGGCTTGCTTCTTGATAATTCATATACGCATGACCTCTTTTTTCTAATTCTAGCACCGAAAGGAGGATAAATTTAAATTCGTTCTTAAAATAATTAACTAAGAAATGTAAAATCTTCTAGGCCTAGGAGGAAAGAATATGATCCTTTATTACATCCGTCATGGCGAACCAAATTATGAAAATGATTGTCTAACAGAATTAGGCAAGAAGGAAGCTGATGCCTTGGTTGAATATTTTAAAAGGAAAGGGGTCAACAAAATCTTCTCATCAAGTATGGGAAGGGCAAAAGAAACAGCAACGCCTACAGCAAAGCATTTCTCCTTACCAATCACTTCATGTGACTGGGCAAGGGAAGACAAAACTTGGGAGAATTACGCTGCTCCTTTAGAGGATGGAAGAACCACATGGGTCTTTTGGCATCCTAAATGGGTAAAAGAATTTAATTCTAAAGAAAGCATTGATGCTGGATATGATTTCTATAAACTGCCAGTCTATGATGAAATAAATCTTAGAAAAGGCATTGAAACAACCAATAAAGCGGTTGATGAATTCATGTTAAACCTTGGCTATTCTCATTCAAGAGAAGAAAGACGTTATAAGGAAATCAAAGAAAACAACGAACACGTATGCTTATTTGCCCATCATGGCTTTGGCATGGCCTTCCTTTCATCCTTGTTGGATATCCCTTATTCATTCCTCTCTTTAAGAATTGATATGGGGCACACGAATGTAACGGAGATTGAATTTAAGGCTAACGAGGAAGGAATCGTTTTTCCAATGATTCTCCATTTAGCCGATGATGCGCATCTTTAT
>CAVKAU010000064.1:0-2657 GCA_963654035.1 bacterium
CGGCTAAGCATTTCAACAAAAACGTTGATTTCATCATAGATATCGGGGGACAAGACATTAAATGTTTTAAGATTGAAAACGGCGTTATCTCGAATATTTTCCTTAATGAAGCGTGCTCTTCTGGGTGTGGCTCTTTCTTGCAGACATTTTCTAATGCCTTAGGCTATAAAATCGAAGACTTTTCCAAAATCGGCCTCCTTGCAGAAAAGCCCGTTGATTTGGGCTCTAGATGCACTGTTTTCATGAATTCTTCCGTAAAACAAGCGCAAAAAGATGGGGCAAGTATTGAAAATATCTCCGCTGGGTTATCGATGTCTGTCGTCAAGAACGCCATTTATAAAGTAATTCGTGTTGCCGATCCTAGCGAACTTGGAAAAAACATCGTTGTGCAAGGCGGAACCTTTTATAACGAAGCAGTTTTAAGAGCCTTTGAAAAAGAACTCGGATTAAATGTAACAAGACCAAATATCGCTGGCCTTGCCGGCGCTTATGGAGCGGCATTGCAAGCAAAAGAACTCAAACTTGATAAATCTAAAATTATCACAAAAGAAGAAATAGATGATTTCTCTTTTAAAACGGTTTCTTTCAATTGCAATGGCTGTAGCAATCATTGCGCATTGACGATGAATACTTTCAACAATGGCAATAAATTTATTTCCGGCAATAAATGTGAAAAACCAATTACAAAGCAAGCTCAATCTGATGAATTCAATCTTTATAAAATAATTCAAGACAAGCTGATGTCCTATAAGCCGATTGAAGGAAAGAGAGGGAAGATTGCTTTGCCTCTAGTTTTAAATAACTACGAATTATTGCCTTTTTGGTATACGTTTTTTACTTCTTTAGGCTTTGAAGTGCATAATTCCGGCTTCTCGAATCCTTCACTTTACCACAAAGGTCAGCATACAATTCCTTCTGACACGGCTTGCTATCCCGCCAAGCTTGTCCATGGGCACATAGAAAAATTGCTCGATGAAGGATTTAAAGTTATTTTTTATCCGGCGATGTCCTATAACATCGATGAAGGAATTTCACAAAATAACTATAACTGTCCGATAGTCGCTTATTATCCTGAAACCATCATCAATAATGTTGATAGACTTAAGGATGCCCTATTTATTCGCGACTATCTCGGATTATATGATAAAAAACAATTCAACAAGAAGATTCTAGAAATCCTTAATTACCGTATAGGCGGATTCACGAAAAAAGAAATCACTAACGCTTCAAAGAAAGCTTACGATGAATATGACTCCTATTTAGCCTTTATCCGTGAACAAGGGCAAATCATTATCGAAAAAGCAAGAAAAGAAGGGAAAAGGATTTTCATACTTGCCGGACGCCCATACCATGTTGATCCTGAAGTAAATCACGGCATAGACAAGCTTATTTTGGGTTTCAATTGCGCCGTTATCACCGAAGATAGCGTTTCACACATAAACAAAAAATTCGCCACAAACGTTCTTAATCAGTGGACATACCACGCGAGACTTTATTCAGCCGCTAAATTCGCTTGCGACAATAAGGATATAAATTTAATTCAACTGGTTTCTTTTGGCTGCGGTCTTGATGCCATAACCACCGATGAAACAAAGAAACTCCTTGAATCAAATGGAAAGATATATACGCAAATTAAAATTGATGAAATCACGAATTTAGGCGCTGTAAAAATAAGAATTCGCTCTTTGCTTGCCGCTTTAGAGGGAAAGGAGAGAGAAGAAAATGGAAAATAAAGAATACATACTAGATTATCCAAAATTCACTCCAGAAATGAAGAAAACCCATACGATTCTCGTTCCTTCTTTTCTTGATTCGCATATGGACATTTTAGCTGGCGCCATCGAAAAGATGGGTTTTAAAGCTAAAATCCTTCAAAATAAGGAAACAATCCTCGTTAGAGAAGGGCTTAAATACGTTCATAACGATACATGTTATCCGGCAACCTGTGTCATCGGACAATTTATTGACGCCCTTAAACACGAAGATGATGTCCACCATGTTGCTTTGATTCTAACCCAAACTGGCGGCGGATGCAGAGCGACTAATTATGTCCCTCTTTTAAGAAAAGCGTTGGAGAATGCCGGTTTTGGCTTCGTGCCGGTCATCACTTTAAACCTAGGGGATCTTAAAAAGAGTGAAGGAATCGATATTACGTTGCCTTTTTTAATGAATCTTTTAGCCGCTATAACGTACGGTGACACCATTATGTATTTGCATAACAAAACTCGCTCATACGAAAAAGAAAAAGGATCATCTGATGAGAAAGTTGTTAAATGGAACAATTATTTAAGAAATGAATTAAGAAATGGAAGAGGCTCCTCCTTGCATCAAATAAAGAAAAATCTCAAAATGATCGTAAAGGATTTCGCTTCGCTACCTCTTGAAATGAGCAGTAAGCCTAAAGTTGGGATTGTTGGAGAAATCTACGTTAAATACGCTTCAATTGGCAACAATAATCTAGAAAGATTCTTAGTTGATGAAGGAGCTGAAATATGCGTGCCTGGTGTTTTTGGCTTTTTACTATATTGTTTTGCCAATGGCCAATATGATCATCGTTATTATGGAACGAAACTTTCAAAGAAAATTTATAATACGTTTCTACTAAAATTCATAACCCATTATGAAACTTTAATGATCAAATCTATTAAGAAATACTC